>NZ_FXAS01000071.1:0-7122 GCF_900177785.1 Cedecea sp. NFIX57
AGCGGGTTTTGCGGCAGAGCCGGACGGCCTTTGGCAAGGATATAAGCGCACTCGTGGCGATAGCCGACGTAAGCGGACTTCGATGTGTAGGTTTTGGTGAACACCAGATGGCCGACCACGCTGAATCCGGCATTCTTCCACGCAGCCATAAAGCGATCGACGCGGTTCCAGCCGTAGAAACTCACCATCAGCGCGTCTTTTTTGAGCACGCGGTACATCTCGTTGCAGGCGGGTTGCAGCCATTCGTCGGTGCGATCGCCGGCAATGGTACGCCCGGCACGGTCGCGGAAGCCAACGAGGTAAGGCGGGTCGGTGAATATGAGATCAACAGCATTATCCGGAAAGCCGGACATAATTTCGACGCAGTTACCCAGAATGAATCGGGACATAGGGATACCTCGTGGTTACAGGGGGCACACAGGAGGACGTCGGTACGACGTCCGTTCCCTGCTGCCCGGAGCCTGTACGCCGCGACCGGTAACGGGTCAGGCCAACCGTGGAATACCGCAACCGTCAGCCCTTTCGACGGTGAGGATATGCCGCGAAAGTGGCTTGAAGGGCGTTCATCAGAGAAAGGCGAGTGGAGGGCGTAAAATCACAGCGACGCCGGACAGGAGCGGAAAAGTCGCCCGTCCCGTGTCCGCCCGGGCGCGGCACACTGGCTCCGGGCAGTGGATCCCCCCGCGCCACGCGCGGCATGGATGCGGAGCGGTGCGACATCGTTATTTACATCGTCGCTATCCACAATTTCGGTGGGCAATTCAGTGTATAAAATGAGGGTATTTCGCGCAGGTCGCTACCAGTACGGATGACAACACACCTGACAAAATGGTTATCTTTTAACCATACCATGCAGGCTTCACTTTTCCTAGTGTGGTATGTTGATGCTGACTGTACACAACCGGAGCGGAAAAAGATGGACAGAGAAATGCTGGCAGAGTGGCTGCGGGATATTGCCCAACATATAGAAGATGAAAGCCCACTAATTCGTGATGTCAGTGTGGATGACTCCCTTTCAGATGAAGGTCTGGCCAGAAAGATCATCACCATCACGTTCAATGCACCAGGTCGTGCTCCACAGCCTGAAGAAGCCATCGGAGATATCTCTCGGCACTGAAATTGGAGATACAATCTTAAGCCGTTATCCCCGGAGAATTTACCGGGGTTGGAACAAATCGTCTACAGAGAGCGGCCACCGCATAGCCAGAAAGTGCAGCACAGACAGACAGACAGACAGATAGATAGATAGATAGATAGAAATACACACAATCTTTATCAAAAAGATAAAATCATATTTTGATAATTTAATAAATTGATAAAATATCAATCATCATTGTTCCGCCGTTCGAGATATTGCTCTAAAGCCTCTCGGATGACAGCACTTGTATTTTTCGGACCAGAGCCACTGAGTTTGTTTTCTGCTGACACTCGAGTAATTGCCTGATCAAGAGACTGGGGTAAAGCAAGGCTCCGCTGTACTGTTTTTTCAGTTTTAATGATGGGCGATGGCCCACCATATTGCTTATCCGCCAGTTTATCAGCGAGAGCAGCAACCTGGGCGTCGGATGGTTTTTTAGTAGACCGTGGTTTTAAAGCCATTTGGAATACACCTCTTCAATCAGTTGCTCAACTTCCTCTATTGCAGTTCTGTTGGTTGCCTCCAAAACAGATTTCCCAAGAGGGACTACGTCTCGATAAACCTTTCGTTCACAGTTAATGGCATTAAGAGGAGGTAAGGTTGGGAAATCCTTCAGGTATTCGAGAAACTCTGCACGTTCTTTACCACGCAATACAGGATTAGTAGTCGCTCGAGTCTGATACATATAGAGGTTTAAATCAGGATTTAGATCCTGCCAAGCCTCAAGCTGGCCTTCAAGCTCTTCCAAAGTGTCCAGATCGAACTGTGAGCACAAATGCGGAGCAATTATTATATCAGCCACAGCCCCAGCATTAGCCAGTTCACGACTATTACGTCCTGCCACATCTACAATAACGTGATCAAACTTGTCATCGAGCTGACGCAAAGTCTGGCTGATGTTGCCATATTTCTGAATAAGGGTAATCCGAGGTAACAGATCGGCCTCCTCACGAGAAGCATGCCACTTTGCCGCAGATGACTGAAGATCAGCATCCAAAAGGCAAACATCTTTCCCGCGCAATGCCAAAGCTATCGCAATGTTTGTAGCGGTTGTGCTCTTTGATGCACCACCTTTGTTTGAACCTATAACAGTAATCATAGCGGCCTCTAGTGCAAATGGATGTTACAGACCACTCTATCACAAATAAATAATTTAATAATATAATTATTTATCATTTTATCATTTTATCATTTTATCAAAAAAATTATATTAATGAAAGGCATGACTGCGAGCCCACTAATTGGATCTAGTGCAATAACTAGAGGAATAAATTGATGGAAAGTGAGACGGTTAAATTTGGGTATACACCAATATGACAAATAACATAGATATATAATTAGATTGGTAATAGATGAAATGCAAACAATAACATTGGTTATGGTCACAACAATAAATAAGTTCACTCTGGGTAATCATTAATCGTCCGAAACCGACCGGTTTCGGACATGCCAATTCGAATATGTACGAAAGTTAGTGTTTTTATTTTCGTACATGATTTACAATACGTACAACCATTTCGTACACAAAATAACGCCATGTCACGAGTTTTTGCTTACTGTAGGGTATCGACCCTTGAACAGAATACCGAGAATCAGCGACGGGAGATCGAGGCGGCTGGATTTGCCATCAGACCCCAGCGGCTGATTGAAGAATATATCAGTGGTTCAGTCGCGGCGGCTGAGCGGCCTGGATTTATGCGGCTGCTTGACCGAATGGAAAACGGTGACGTTTTAATCGTCACGAAGCTGGATCGCCTCGGACGTAACGCCATGGATATCAGGAAAACGGTTGAGCTACTTGCCGCGTCAGAAATTCGGGTTCACTGCCTAGCATTGGGAGGGGTAGACCTCACCAGTCCGGCCGGTAAGATGACAATGCAGGTCATCTCCGCTGTCGCTGAATTTGAACGGGACCTGCTGCTTGAGCGTACGCATGCAGGTATTGCGCGGGCTAAGGCATCAGGAAAGCGTTTCGGGCGTCCACCTGCTTTAGATGACGAACAGAAGAAGATGGTATTTCTGCGTCTTAGTGAAGGTAAAAGCATCAGCGCGATCGCCCGCGAATTTAACACAACACGCCAGACAATTCTCAGAATCAAAGCTGCAAAAGAAAACGCTGATGTTCGCTCGTGAACTGCTTTTTATACGCATGTCTACTTTCTTTGTGCCAAGCGAACCTATCGTGGTTTTAAAAACCTCTCTCATGAAGTGGCCAACTTTTATCGACCACTTCATTGAGCTATACCTCTGCAGAACCACATCACACTTGGGATTTAGTACTAATCTTACCCCACGGCCTGATCGAGAGCCTCGATTGCACCTATCATGGCTTCTACAGTTGCCCTGTCAAATTCTGCCCTGTCGTTTTCATCATGCGTACCTTTATTGAGGTATCGCCATTCACGTGATTCTCCGCTAAAACCAGTCAAAACATCGATGGGAGTAAACACGGCATTTTTATTCGGGTCATTAAAATCGGCACGTCCAATTTGTTTTTTCAATTGATCTGAGAGATTACGCAGCTCAATAGGTGCATTTGCTGACCTCAGTTTAAGACTGAGGTTACCATCACCGTGCTTGTTTACATAACGCCAGACCTTCCCCTTCATCAGCGATTCAAGTGACTGCCTGCATTTAGTCAGCGCCTCCCTGATTTCATTACGTCCATAATGACTTCGCGCTGAAAGAATATAGTTCCTGGGGGCACAGTTAAAATCCACGCGGATATGTAATTCGTCCAGACGCGGTAAAAAGCTGAAAGTTTTGGATTGTGCAGCCACTGGCGCTGGCAATAAATTCTGTATGTCTTTGAAGAACTCTTCTCCGTGGCAGGCTAGGATGATTTGCTTATCTGCAAAGAAGGCGTCTTCAAACAACGTTCTTCTAATAGATTCTCTGTGATCGTCATCGATAGCATTCACAGGATCATCAAATATCAAAAGTGGACATTGCTCACTGATGTTTTTTGCCAACAAAATAGCCAATCCTATGCAGCGTACATGCCCTTCACTGAGCACATGCAGAGCATCAAAAAATTTCGCTGGGTTGTTCTGAAATGCCACCTCCAGCCGCTGATTCTGCATCAGGGGGAGTTTGATACCAGCGAGCTTTTCTCCAGGAGGATCATTACGGTTGAATGCATTATACAAAGTAACAATGCTGTCTCCGAGATTCGCAACCAACTGCTGAGGTAAACCATCTTTATAGGCGTTCAACTTCAATACGAACAGGGCATAGGCTACTGAGATTTCTGTGTTTTTTCTTACAACGGATTCCTCAAGTGCAACCTCTTCAATAAGCTGCCTGTTTTCCGTATCAAAGTTACCAATCAACAACTGAGCCGCTGCGATGGCCCTTTCTGTAGTATTTCTTCTTGTCTGCAATATTGTTATCTGCCGTTCTGACTCACGCAACCTCACAAGATCACGCTGCCGGGATTCCCGCAATTTAGCAGCTGCTTCTGTTTTTTTATCTTCTTCTTCCAACTGCAACACCTGTTTCTCCAGAAGAGACCATGGAGTGATGCCATCGCCTGCAGGTTGATGCAGGTCACGCCACAAAGCGATGCCATTGTCCTCTCGGAATATTTCGAGAACATTTTCATGAGGAAGAAACTGGCAACAGGTGCCGACAAATTGTGAGACACGGTACATAAGCTGGCTGATTGACTGTTCCAACTGAGCTATTTCACCCTGCAAGGTCGATAAAAACGCAAGCTTCAGCAATTCCTCACTGGCATGACTGTAGGGGTTTTTCGTGGCTTGCTGGAGTGGAGTATGGCATGCAGGGCACTGTTCTGGGCTGGTGCTCTGTAACTGGACGACTGCTTCGAATAAAATTTTAAATGAAACCTGCAGACTCACCTCTGCCAGTTGCTTCTGTTTGCCATACAGATCCGCCAATACAGTTTCAACAGAGTCACTTAAGTCCTTCAACATCGCACAGGTCAGGTGACTCTTGTTCGGAAGAGGTTTCTGTAACTCTGCCTCAAGCTGCCGGATGGTTCCGATATTTTGCTCATCCCCTTTTAATTCAATCATCATCTGCTGAAAAGAAAGGCCCTCGCGGTAGCCAGAAGCCAGCGTCTGTTCCTCAGAAACCAGTCCTTCAAGATCCGTCTTCCCCGCTTCCAGTTGCTGGATGGCCCCCTCGAGTGTGCGGCGTTTTTCTGCCAGTTGAGCTTTTTTTACACCTGTCAGATCGATGTATCTGCCATCAATTTCCGCAGTGAAATTTCGGACAAAATCATTGAAGGCATCCAGACCGAATAATGTTGAAATTAGTTCGTTCTGCCTTGCCGGAGCCAGCGCCGCAATTTTTGAAAAGTTGTCGATGCGATTTTTTTCAACAAAGCAAAAGCGGTATTGTGCTTCGTTATTCTCGATTGCCACATCATGCCCTTGAGCTCCAACACCAGTAATCACAGGTGCAGCAAACTGATTGACGTATGCATTTCTAAAATAGTCGGTTTGATTACGAAAGCGTTTACTTTCAGCCTCAGCAACGCTGCCCAGTAATGTATATTCAAGTGCTTCGCAGAAACTGGACTTCCCGGTACCGTTAGGCCCATAAATCAGCACCAGACGCGAATCCAGATCAAATTCCTCTTGTCTGGCAAATCCTCTGAACGGTCCAACGGACAGCCTTCTTAGCCGACTGAACGTGGAGACACGTTCGGAGTTCTGCTCAGGCATTGGCTGGACTTCCAGACTGAGGGTATCCCAGGAGGGCTGCGCCAGATCGGCGATGCGACGAATCCGCTGGCCCTGCGCGGTACCTAACGGGATAATACTATCCATATTATCCCACACTAGGTTCGCTATTTTTCTAACATCGCCGGGTACATCTGCTGTGTCTAAAGTTTGGAAAAAGCGCAAAAACTCGTTGCTGAGCATCATGAATCCTTTTTGACTTGTCGTTTTCTCTCGTTGTAAGGCAATGATAGAAGATACACTTTCAACTTATCTATTCACGTGATCTGCAAATCAAATATCTGCAGTTCCGCTCTCGTGTTGAACTGACCCGGATGAAGGCCGTGTGATCCCCCCACTGCATTGCCGGCTGAACAAAGACAAACTAGCCACTCGCTAGGATGAAAACCTGAGAGGTGCAAATTGAAGGACGTTTTATACGCAGATCTGGTCAACGAACTGCGCAGCGCCACGCGACCAGCCATCGTGGTGCTTGACAGTCTGTACTTCGATATGCAGGAGATTGCCGAACGTCTGAAACAGGATGCGGGGATTACACCGTTATTCCCTAAACTATCCTTTAGCCCCTCCGAAGGCGCACGCCAGAGACAGCTGAACACCCTGGCGAAGATGTATGGCAAGCCAGTGATATTTGTTGACCAATATCCGCTAGCCTGTCACTGGGAGTCTGGTTTGGTCGGTTTCCAGCTACTCAATGAGGAAAAGAAAGCCATCATTGACCGGATTCAGGTGGAAAACGAGTGGATCAGGAGCGCTCCGACTAAAGAAGAGCGCACCTGCCGCCAGGAAGAGTCCATGAACCGCGCAATGTCTGGCATGGGTAATGCAATGTCCAACATACTGGAAGAATCACGGGCTATCAGTGCGGAGCTGGACGAAAAAGCGGCCAACATAATAGAAACCGAGAATGAAGCTGCCTTTGAGGTGCTGAAAGAAGAATACAGCCCGGAAAACATCTTCAAGCGGCTACAGCACCGCATATGGGGTAAAAAATAATTAACTTTAAGTTTTGATATAGAAAATCATTGTATGACAAGCCTGTTCTTGTTCATTTGGGGGCAGTTGCCGGATGTCGTTCACTATAGGCTGTAACCGTAGCCAGTGGCCTTACGCGTGAACAGTGGGAAGCAATTGGTAAAATCGCTTCGATTACCATTAAACGTAAAAAAATCGCCTCGGTATACCCCAGTATGACCACGAATGTGTGTTCTAATGAGTGCCAATGTTACCATATTAATGATACCATTAATCATGCGACCATTTTAACGTGAC
>NZ_FXAS01000008.1:0-195433 GCF_900177785.1 Cedecea sp. NFIX57
CAGAGGGGAAACGGGCTGTGGCATCAGGTCAAACGCTTTGACAGTGTACCCGCCTGACGGCGGGTAACTGAAGTGACTTTAAACATACAAGGGGACATTTCTTTTTCTGCTTTACCGTCTGCGCCTATCCATGTGAGAGCGGGGATTTTTCTTTCCACTCTGCCCCCTGGCACTTCTTCACTTTCCCCCTCTCCCTTCCAGGGAGAGGGCCGGGGTGAGGGTAATAACCCCTGCAATAACAGCCACATGACTCACCAGGCCTGTTTTGTGCTAGATTACGCCGGTTTTTGGAACTCAGTCAGAAGAAAAGATTAAATAATGCGCAAATTCTGGACAAAAGAAGAAACTTTGTGGAGTTTCGCCTTATATGGTACTGCCGTTGGCGCAGGAACCCTTTTTCTCCCCATTCAGCTCGGCTCCGCCGGGGCCATCGTTCTCCTTCTCACGGCCTTGATTGCCTACCCGCTGACCTACTGGCCGCACCGGGCGTTGTGTCAGTTTATCCTGTCGGCCAAAACCTCCGGCAGCGGCGGTATCACCAGCGCCGTGACTCACTACTACGGCAAAACGATCGGCAACCTGATCACCGGGCTCTACTTCGTCGCGTTTTTTGTGGTGATCCTGATTTATGCCGTCGCCATTACCAACTCGCTCATCGAACAGCTGGCCAAGCATGGGCCGATTACGACCACAATCAGAGTGCTGGTTAGCCTCGGCGTTGTCGCGGCGCTGAACCTGATCTTCCTGATGGGGCGGCAGGTGACCATCAAAGTGATGGGGTTCCTGGTTTTCCCGCTGATTGCCTACTTCCTCTTTTTATCCCTCTATTTGACCAGCAGCTGGCAGACGTCTTTGCTGACCGAGGGTTTAGTCCTCGACCGCCACGCACTGGGTGAGATCTGGATGTCGATTCCGGTGATGGTCTTTGCCTTCAGCCACACGCCGATTATCTCTACTTTTGCCGTCGCACAACGCGAAAGCCACGGTGAAGGCGCGATGAATAACAGCAAGAAAATCATGCGGGTCGCTTACTTTGTGATTTGCTGTAGCGTGCTGTTCTTCGTGTTTAGCTGCTTCCTGTCGATTCCGGCTCAGGATATTACCGCCGCGAAGGCTCAGGGCCTGACGATCCTTTCCGCGCTGTCGATGGTGCCGGGCACGCCCGCCTGGCTGGGCATTTCAGGCTTTGTCGTCGCGATTGTGGCGATGTCTAAGTCGTTCCTGGGCACCTATTTCGGGGTGATTGAAGGGGCAACAGCGATAGTTAAGTCCTCGCTGGGCGCGGCGGGTATGAGCCGAAGCCGGGCCTTCTGCCGGGCAGTGTCTATCACCCTGATTTCACTGCTGACCTTCGTGGTGTGTTACATCAACCCGAATGCGCTGGCAATGATTTACGCCATCAGCGGGCCGCTTATCGCGCTGATCCTCTTTATTATGCCAACGCTGTCGACCTACCTGGTGCCCGCGCTTAAGCCGTGGCGTTCGCTGGCTAATCTGCTGACGCTGATTATCGGGATTTTGTGTGTGTCGGTGATGTTTATTCACTGATTTCCCTCTTCGAGAGGGAAAGAGGCAAAAGGCAAGAAAAGTAGAAGAGTATCAATGAGATCCCCTCTCCCTTTTAGGGAGAGGGTTAGGGTTAGGGTTAGGGTTAGGGTGAGGGTAAAGCTTATCCCGCTCTTTTCGTCAGCATCCAGAGGCTGATCAGCAAGAAGGTCACGCTAGGTAGCAGCGCCCCCAGAATCGGCGGAATGTTGTACACCAGCGTTAGCGGGCCAAACACCTGGTCCAGCACGTAGAAGATAAAACCAAAGCTTATCCCCGTCACCACTCGCACGCCCATCGGCACGCTTCGCAGCGGGCCAAAGATGAACGACAGCGCCATCAGCATCATTACCGCCACCGAGACCGGGGCAAAAATCTTGCTCCACATATTCAACTGGTAGCGTCGGGAGTCCTGGCCGCTGGTTTTCAGGTACTTGATGTAACCATAAAGCCCACTGATCGACAGCGAGTCAGGATCAAGCGCAACCACGCCAAGCTTGTCAGGCGTCAGGTTAGTTTTCCATTCCCCGCTCACGGTTTGCGACCCGGTGATCTGCTTCGGATCGGAGAGATTTGATTCGTCAACCTGCGACAGACGCCAGACTTTATGCTCGGCGTCATACTTCGCCGCCGCGGCATTGCGAACCGAAAGCAGACGGCGCTCACCGTTGAAATGGTAAATCATGATGCCAGCAATTTCTGTTTCGCTGTTGACGTGATCGATATAGACGAAGTCATGGCCGTCCTTCGCCCAGATGGCGTTGGTGGTGGACAGCAATGAGCCGCCAAGCAGCATTTGCGCACGGTAGTTACGCGCCATTTGCTCGCCCTGAGGGGCAACCCATTCACCGATGGCCATCGTCAATAGAACCAGCGGAATCGCGGTTTTCATCACCGAGGAGGCGATTTGCATCCGGGTGTAGCCAGACGCCTGCATCACCACCAGCTCGCTGCGCTGAGCCAGCATCCCCAATCCCAGCAGCGCGCCTAATAACGCGGCCATCGGGAAGAAGATCTGAACATCTTTTGGCACGCTGAGCAGGGTGTACATCCCCGCGCCCAACGCGGAGTAAGAGCCCTGACCCGTTTTCTTCAACTGGTCAACGAACTTAATGATCCCCGACAGCGACACCAGCATAAACAGAGTCATCATGATGGTGTTTAAGATGGTTTTACCGATATAACGGTCAAGTACGCCAAACATTTAAGCCGCTCCTTTGTAGCTAAAGCGGGCACGCACTTTGCGCATAGGTACCGTATCCCACAGGTTCAGGACAACGGCCAGCGCCAGATACGCCAGGTTGACCGCCCACATCCAAATCATCGGATCCAGCTTTTCCTTTGCCCCGCTGGAGCGCAAAGAGCTTTGCAGCAGGAAGAAGACCAGATAGAGCAGCATCGCTGGAAGCATCGACAGCACGCGCCCCTGACGCGGGTTCACCACGCTCAGCGGCACCACCATCAGCGCCATAATCACCACCGACATGATGAGCGTCAGGCGCCAGTGCAGCTCGGCGCGCGCGGAGGGCTCAGGATTCTTCCACAGTTCGGTCATGCTCATCTGGCTGATATCGGAGGGATCGAGCATCACCGCCTGATGCCCCACCACGGCCTGATAATCTTTAAAATCTGTAATGCGGAAATCGCGCAGCGCCGAGGTGCCTTCAAAACGGGTACCAGTGTTCAACTTCACGATCTGCGTGCCGTCCGGGCGCTGGAAGATTTGGCCAGAGTCCGCGACCACAACGGAAGGGCGTGTACTGCCCTTCGGACGTACCTGAGCGAGGAAGACATCTTTAAACTCTTTCCCCTGTACGCTTTCGATAAACAACACCGCGCTGCCGTTAGTCGCGACCTGGAACTGCCCTTGCGCCAGGGCTGCCATGCCAGGGTTAGCTCTGGCTTCAGCCAGCACTTCGTCCTGATGACGAGCGGACCACGGGTTCAGCCACATCACGTTTACGGTGGCCACAATACCGGTGAAGAGTGCGAGAACCATCGCGGCTTTGACCAGTACTGCTTTACTCAGACCGCAGGCATGCATTACCGTGATTTCACTCTCGGTGTACAAGCGGCCGAGCGTCATCAGTAAGCCGAGGAAAAGGCTCAGGGGAAGGATTAGCTGCGCCATCTCTGGCACACCTAACCCCAGCAAAGATAACACCAGATTTGTCGGAATTTCGCCGTCGGCAGCAGCACCGAGGATCCTGACCAGCTTCTGAGCAAAGAAAATCAGCAGCAAGATGAAAAGGATCGCCAGCTGGCTCTTAAGCGTCTCCCGAACCAGATACTTTATGATAATCACATTAAATACACCTGTAGAAACGAGTCTTTTTGCAGGAAAATCGCTTGTTTCATCGCTTATACGTCATTTATTCTCTTTAATCGTCGAAAACATCGCTAAGATTAGATAGCCCGGCGAACTCGCATTACGGGACGATGTTCAGACACAAGAGAAAACGTAAATCCATTCGTTAAGATTAACACGAAGTCATCGCAACAGCGGAGATGAGTTACTCAAGCTTGCAATTTTAGCCTGTAGCCCCCGCCGTTGTCTTTAAGATTCAGGAGCGTAGTGCATGGAGTTCAGTGTAAAAAGCGGTAGCCCCGAGAAACAGCGTAGTGCCTGCATCGTTGTGGGAGTCTTTGAACCGCGTCGCCTGTCCCCGATCGCAGAACAACTCGATAAAATCAGCGATGGCTACATCAGCGCGCTTCTGCGCCGTGGTGAGCTGGAAGGAAAACCAGGGCAAACCTTATTGCTTCACCACGTACCGAACGTGCTGTCTGAACGCATTCTGCTGATTGGCTGCGGCAAAGAGCGCGAGCTTGATGAGCGCCAGTACAAGCAGGTGATTCAGAAAACAATCAACACCCTCAACGACACCGGCTCAATGGAAGCGGTTTGCTTCCTGACCGAACTGCATGTCAAAGGCCGCAACACCTACTGGAAAGTGCGCCAGGCAGTTGAGACAGCTAAAGAGACGCTGTACAGCTTCGATCAGCTGAAAACCAACAAAACCGAACCACGCCGCCCGCTGCGTAAAATGGTGTTCAACGTGCCAACTCGTCGTGAGTTGACCAGCGGTGAGCGCGCCATTCAGCACGGCCTGGCTATCGCTTCCGGCATCAAAGCCGCGAAGGATCTCGGCAACATGCCGCCAAACATCTGTAACGCCGCTTACCTGGCCTCTCAGGCTCGTCAACTGGCGGACTCGTTCAGCAAAAACGTGGTCACCCGCGTGATTGGCGAACAGCAGATGAAAGAGCTGGGCATGCATTCCTACCTCGCGGTAGGTGAAGGCTCACAGAACGAATCACTGATGTCGGTGATTGAATATAAAGGCAATGCCTCCCCGGATGCTCGTCCGATTGTGCTGGTTGGCAAAGGCTTAACCTTCGACTCCGGCGGCATCTCCATCAAGCCTGCCGAAGGCATGGATGAGATGAAGTACGACATGTGCGGCGCGGCTTCCGTGTACGGCGTGATGCGCATGGTTGCTGAGCTGAACCTGCCGGTGAACGTGATTGGCGTACTCGCTGGCTGTGAAAACATGCCTGGCGGGCGCGCTTACCGTCCGGGTGACGTGCTGACCACGATGTCCGGCCAGACCGTTGAAGTACTCAATACCGATGCCGAAGGCCGTCTGGTCCTGTGTGACGTGCTGACCTACGTTGAGCGCTTCGAGCCAGAAGTGGTTATCGACGTCGCAACGCTGACCGGGGCCTGCGTGATCGCCCTTGGCCATCACATCACCGGCCTGATGTCGAATCACAATCCGTTGGCGCACGAGCTTATCAGCGCGTCTGAGCAAGCCGGTGACCGCGCATGGCGTCTGCCGCTGGGTGACGAGTATCAGGAACAGCTGGAGTCCAACTTTGCCGATATGGCAAACATTGGCGGCCGTCCTGGCGGCGCGATTACGGCGGCGTGTTTCCTGTCGCGCTTTACCCGCAAGTACAACTGGGCTCACCTGGACATCGCCGGTACCGCATGGCGTTCCGGCAAGGCAAAAGGCGCAACTGGCCGCCCAGTCGCCCTGCTGTCTCAGTTCCTGTTGAACCGTTCCGGGTTTAACGGCGAAGAGTAAGCGTAAAGCTTTACCCTCACCCAGAACGGGCATAAAACGCCGTTTGCTTCCCTCGCCCTTCTGGGAGAGGGTTAGGGTGAGGGGCAACAACATTCAACTTAACAAGCTGGTCTCATGAAAAACGCAACGTTTTACCTGCTGGATAACGACACCCATGCCGAAGGGCTGAGTGCCGTGGAACAGCGGGTGTGCGAGCTGGCTGCGGATGGATTCCGTGCAGGCAAGCGGGTGCTGGTCGCCTGCGAAAACGAACAGCAGGCGATTCGCCTCGACGAAGCGCTCTGGCAGCGAGATGCTCAGGCATTCGTCCCGCACAATCTGGCTGGTGAAGGCCCGCGCTACGGCGCACCGGTTGAACTGGCATGGCCCCAGCGCCGCGGCAGCGCGCCTCGAGATTTGCTGATTAGCCTGCTGCCACAGTTCGCAGATTTTGCCACCGCTTTCCTGGAAGTGATAGACTTCGTACCTTACGAAGAATCCCAGAAACAACTGGCTCGTGAACGCTACAAAGCGTACCGCGTTGCCGGTTTCCACTTGACTACGGCGACCTATACCCCGCCGGGAACGACATAGCAGACAATGGAAAAGACATATAACCCGCAAGATATCGAACAGCCGCTTTACGAGCACTGGGAACAGCAGGGCTACTTCAAACCGAATGGCGACACCCGCCAGGAAAGCTTCTGCATCATGATCCCACCGCCGAACGTCACCGGCAGTTTGCATATGGGTCACGCCTTCCAGCAAACCATCATGGACACCATGATCCGTTACCAGCGCATGCAGGGCAAAAATACCCTGTGGCAGGCGGGCACCGACCACGCCGGTATCGCAACGCAGATGGTTGTAGAACGTAAAATCGCCGCCGAAGAAGGTAAAACCCGTCACGATTACGGCCGCGACGCGTTTATCGACAAAATCTGGCAGTGGAAGGCAGAATCCGGCGGTACCATTACCCGTCAGATGCGTCGTCTCGGTAACTCCGTAGACTGGGAGCGCGAGCGCTTCACCATGGACGAAGGCCTGTCCAACGCGGTGAAAGAAGTGTTCGTCCGTCTCTATAAAGAAGACCTGATTTACCGCGGCAAGCGCCTGGTCAACTGGGACCCGAAACTGCGTACCGCGATTTCCGATCTCGAAGTTGAGAACCGCGAGTCCAAAGGCTCCATGTGGCACCTGCGTTACCCGCTGGCCGATGGCGCTAAAACCGCAGACGGTAAAGATTACCTGATCGTCGCCACCACCCGCCCGGAAACCGTTCTCGGTGATACCGGCGTGGCCGTTAACCCGGAAGATCCACGTTATAAAGACCTGATTGGTAAATTCGTGGTACTGCCGCTGGTTAACCGCCGCATTCCTATCGTGGGCGACGAGCACGCGGACATGGAAAAAGGCACCGGCTGCGTGAAAATCACCCCGGCGCACGACTTTAACGACTACGAAGTTGGCCGCCGTCACCAGCTGCCAATGATCAACATTCTGACCTTCGACGGGGATATCCGTGAAGCGGCAGAAGTGTTCGATACCAACGGCGAAGAGTCCACCGTTTACGCCTCCGACATTCCGGCTGAATTCCAGAAACTGGAGCGCTTTGCGGCACGTAAAGCCGTGGTCGCGAAGTTCGACGAAATGGGCCTGCTGGATGAAATCAAACCTCACGACCTGACCGTGCCTTATGGCGACCGTGGCGGCGTGGTTATTGAGCCAATGCTGACCGACCAGTGGTACGTGCGTACCGCCCCGCTGGCAAAAGTGGCGGTAGAAGCCGTTGAGCAGGGCGACATCCAGTTCGTGCCTAAGCAGTATGAAAACATGTACTTCTCCTGGATGCGCGATATTCAGGACTGGTGTATCTCCCGTCAGCTGTGGTGGGGTCACCGTATCCCGGCCTGGTACGACGCGGAAGGCAACGTGTATGTTGGCCGTAACGAAGCGGAAGTTCGCGCCGAAAACAACCTGGGTGCCGACGTGGCGTTGGACCAGGACGAAGACGTGTTGGATACCTGGTTCTCCTCTGGCCTGTGGACCTTCTCCACCCTGGGCTGGCCGGAAAACACCGAAGCGCTGCGCACCTTCCACCCGACCAGCGTTATGGTCAGCGGCTTCGACATCATCTTCTTCTGGATTGCTCGCATGATCATGCTGACCATGCACTTCATCAAAGATGAAGACGGCAAGCCGCAGGTGCCGTTTAAGACCGTCTATATGACCGGCCTTATTCGCGATGACGAAGGCCAGAAGATGTCCAAATCCAAAGGCAACGTTATCGACCCGCTGGACATGGTGGACGGCATCTCTCTGGAAGATCTTCTGGAGAAACGTACCGGCAACATGATGCAGCCGCAGCTGGCGGAGAAAATCCGCAAGCGCACCGAGAAACAGTTCCCGAACGGTATCGAGCCGCACGGCACCGACGCCCTGCGCTTCACCCTGGCGGCGCTGGCCTCTACCGGCCGCGACATCAACTGGGACATGAAGCGCCTGGAAGGCTACCGCAACTTCTGTAACAAACTTTGGAACGCCAGCCGCTTCGTGCTGATGAACACCGAAGAGCAGGATTGCGGCTTCAACGGCGGCGAAATGGTGCTGTCTCTGGCCGATCGCTGGATCCTGGCCGAGTTCAACCGCACCGTGAAAGCGTACCGTGAAGCGCTGGACAGCTACCGCTTCGACATCGCCGCCAACATCCTGTACGAGTTCACCTGGAACCAGTTCTGTGACTGGTATCTGGAGCTGACCAAGCCGGTTATGAACGGCGGTTCTGAAGCGGAACTGCGCGGCACCCGCAATACGCTGGTGAACGTGCTGGAAGGTCTGCTGCGCCTGGCGCACCCGATCATTCCATTCATCACCGAAACCATCTGGCAGCGCGTGAAAGTGCTGAAGGGCATTACCGCAGACACCATCATGCTGCAGGAATTCCCGGCCTACGATGCGTCTCAGGTTGATGAAGCCGCCTTCGCAGACACCGAGTGGCTGAAGGACGTGATCACCGCGGTGCGTAACATTCGCGCCGAGATGAACATCGCCCCAGGCAAGCGTCTGGACGTGTTGCTGCGCGGCTGCAGCGAAGAAGCGATTCGTCGCGTGAGCGAAAACCGCACCTTCCTGCAGAACCTGGCTCGCCTGGAAAGCATCACTATCCTGCCAGTCGATGACAAAGGTCCGGTTTCCGTGACCAAAATTATCGACGGCGCAGAGCTGTTGATCCCGATGGCCGGTCTGGTGGATAAAGCCGCTGAGATCGAACGTCTGGCGAAAGAAGTGGCGAAGATCGAAATCGAAATTGGCAAGATCGAAGGCAAACTGTCCAACGAAGGCTTTGTCGCCCGCGCGCCGGCTGACGTTGTCGCCAAAGAGCGTGAGCGTCTCGAAGGCTTTGCCGACGCCAAAGCGAAGCTAATTGAACAGCAGGCCGTTATCGCCGCGCTGTAATCAGCCCCTGGCATAATTCGCCCCGCACTTCGGTGTGGGGCGTTTTTTATCCAGCTTGCGCCCTCCGTAATGAAGTGCTATTAACTGCTTTTATCCTTCCCTAAGCCTATGAGTCACATGATGAACACCACAGCCCCGGTCGATGTGAAGCTCCAGCTGCGCCGGATTGTTGCCGAAGATAATTCGGCTATCGCCCGGGTTATTCGCCAGGTGTCCGCCGAATACGGCCTGACCGCCGATAAAGGCTACACCGTTGCCGACCCAAATCTTGACGAGCTTTATCAGCTCTACAGCCAGCCAGGCCATGCGTACTGGGTGGTAGAAATCAACGGCGAAGTGGTGGGAGGCGGCGGCGTGGCACCGTTATCGTGTAGCGAGCCAGATATTTGTGAGCTGCAGAAAATGTATTTCCTGCCGGTGGTTCGCGGCAAAGGGTTAGCCAAGAAACTGGCGCTGCAGGCGCTGGATCACGCCCGGGCTCAGGGCTTCAAGCGCTGTTACCTGGAAACCACCGCGTTTCTGAAAGAAGCCGTTGGCCTGTACGAACATTTAGGTTTTGAGCATATTCCTGCCCCCCTCGGCTGCACTGGCCACGTGGATTGCGAAGTCACCATGCTCAAAACCCTGTAATTCTCTGCGAAACGGCGGGCATCAGTGCAGCCAGTGCACGCCATCCTCAGGCTGGAAGTAGCCGTTATACCGCATCTGGAAAGCCGTGATCTCCGGTTTCTCCGGCTCCATTTCGCGCAGAAATCCCTGCGCCAGGCGAACCTGGGCGTCGGTTATCGGCGTGGCAAGCCGGGCTTTTTGCAGCCTTCGGTACCACTGCTGGAGATTTTGATCGCTGCCGTCGACAATCACCATCTGCCAAATCAACAAAACCTGCGCCGCATTTTGCAGATGGGACTCATCCGGGCGGTGAAGATACTGCAAAAACGCGTCCCCCTGCGCTTTCCCCATCTGATCGATCATCGATTCTACCGGCACCACGTCGATCCCCAGGCGCTCACTCAGCCGGCGAATGGCCCGCCGTGAATCCGACGTCAACACCCGAAAGCCGACAATAAACACCACGCAAAGCGTGGCTAACATAATCCAAATCATGAAGTTAAATACCCGGCAGCTGAACGACAATTTGCTATCAATGAATGCCGGGCAGTATAGCGCAATCACTTTTCCTGGTAATGCCTCACGCTGGCGTTATTCGCGGGCATAAAAAAGCCCGGCGTTATGCCGGGCTGGAACAGTTCAAAATGCGCTTAAGCGATGTTCAATTGCTGAATTTTTTTCTCGCGGCGAATTTTTCGCTCTTCAAATACGGCGACGATGGCCATCAGCACGATACAGCCGATTGCGGCGGCGTCCAGGGCGGCAAAGGTGCCAGCCCAGCCGGTGAGGCCGAAAATTGGCGTCCCGTCAGCAATCATCCCCAGACCCAGCTTGGCGAAGCTGTCGCCGATCAGGTAAGCGAAGGTGCCTTTGATACCGTCCGCCGCGCCGATAGCTTTCTTAGGCACGAAGCCAACGGCCGCCACGCCAATCAGCAGCTGTGGGCCGAAGACCAGGAAGCCAAGAGCAAACAGCGAAGCCAGGTAAACGTACTGGTTGCTCGCATGCTGGTACACGCCCAGCGTAGCGATGATTAACGCCAGCGCCACGCAGGCCACCAAAGCACGACGGCCGTTGGCAAGGTCAGACAGCCAGCCCCACAGCAGCGTGCCAACCAGCGCGCCCACTTCGAACAGGGTGAAGCCCTGAATCGCCACTTCTTTGGAGAGTTTCAGCTCCTGGAAAGCATACACAGTGGACCACTGGTCGATGCCGATGCGCACCACGTACAGGAAGATGTTGGAGAAGCACAGCAGCCAGATCACTTTGTTTTTCAGCACGTACTCAACAAAGATCTGCCATTTGGTCATTGAGTTATCTTCGGCTTCTTTGTCTTCTTCGCTGACCTCTTCGCCAAACAGCTCTTCGGCGGTGCCGAGGCCGTAGGATTCAGGGGAATCGCTGCCGTAGCGCAGGGCAATAAAGCCGACAATCAGGGCGATAACGGACGGGAAGATAAACATCCCGATAACGTGGCCGTTGAACAAGTAGTTAGCGCCGAACAGGGCCACACCAGCCGCGCCAGCGCCGCCCAGGTTGTGGGAGATGTTCCACATGCCCAGATAGCTGCCGCGCTTGCGGCGTGGCGTCCATTTGGTGATGGTCGAGTAGCTGCACGACCCGCCGGTGCTCTGGAAGAAACCACTCAGGGCGTAGAAGGCAATCATCAGGAACAGGCTAACCGAGCCTGCGCCCATGCTGGCGCTGAAGCCGAGCATACAGATGGCAGAGAGGATCAGCATAAACGGCAGGAACTGCTTGGTGTTTTTGCCGTCCGCGTAATAGGAAACCAGGGTCTTGCCCACGCCGTAGGTAATGGAGAAGCCGAGGCCGATCATCCCCAGTTGCGTCATGCTCAACCCGTAGGTGGAGATCATGTCGTTCTGGGCGATGTTAAAGTTTTTGCGGATCAGGTACATCGTCAGGTAGCCAATAAACACCACCAGATACGACTGCATGAACGGTTTGAACCACATTTTTCGCCGCACTTCGAGCGGCAGATCCAGGGTGGGCTTACGCACCTGGTTTAGAAAGGCCAGCATGGATGACTCCTGATTTGAATACCTGCTTAATGGCAGGCATTGTAAAAATCAGCGAGTAAACTGGCCTGAGACAGCGTCCAGGCCGAACCGGGAAAATTTCCTAGTTTTGCCCTTTATGGCGCAAAAGGGTGAGGAGTATCACGCTTCGTTAGCCTCACGCGGGGCCTGAGCGTTCAAGAACGGCAGCAGCAGCAAAGCTGATATCCCGGCGGCAATCGCGATCACGGCGAAAAAGCCGCTCCAGTGCCAGATGTCGATCACCCGCGCCAGCGGCCAGCCGGAAAGCGATGCGCCAAGATAGGCAAACAGCCCGACAAACCCCGTCGCCGCGCCTGCCGCCTCTTTGTGCGAGCATTCTGCCGCCGCCATGCCGATCAGCATCTGCGGCCCAAACACGAAGAAACCGGTGGTAAAGAAACAGGCCGCCTGCATCACGTAGCTGGCAAAGGGCATCAGCCACAGAGAGCCCACTGAAAGCAGAATGCCTGCGGCGAAGATCAGGTTCATCGGGCCACGGTTGCCGTTAAAAAGCTTGTCCGAGCCCCAGCCCGCTACCAGTGCGCCGATAAATCCGCCCAGCTCAAACATGGTCACCGCTGAGTTGGCGGTCACCAGCCCGACGCCGAGCGTTTCGGACATGTAAAGATTGCCCCAGTCATTGATCGCCGCCCGCACCACATACACCAGCACGTAGCACAGCGAGAGCAGCCAGATGTAAGGGTTAACCAGCACGTACTTGTAGAGGATTTCTTTGCGCGTCAGCCCCGCGCCTTCCTGCTGCTGGGCGATTTCCAGGGCGTCATGCTGCCAGTCCCCTACCGCAGGCAAGCCCACGGTTTGCGGCCTGTCGCGCAGCCGCCAGCAGAGGAATAACCCGGCGATGATAGCCAGGCCTCCGGCAATCATCATCCCGACACGCCAGCCGTACTGCAGCGCCGCGGCACCCATGATGATCGGGATTAACGCCCCGCCTACGTTGTGCGCTGTATTCCAGACGGCCCACCAGCCGCCGCGCTCGCTGCGGGAATACCACGCCGTCAGCAGCCGGGCACAAACCGGCGATCCCCAGCCCTGGAAAAAGGCGTTCAGCGCCCACAGCAGCGCAAACGCCCACAGCGAGGTCGAGAAGCCAAACAGGATATTCACAACGCCGGTGGCTATCAGCCCGATGCCCATAAAGTAGCGGGCATTGGAAAAGTCGCTGACAATCCCGGAGAAGAACTTCGACAGGCCATAAGTGATGTAAAACAGCGTCGCCAGCAGGCCGATATCGGTTCGCTCCATCACGCCGGTGGCGAGGATTTCCGGCGCGGCGGCGTTAAAGCTTTTGCGGGTGAAATAAAACAGCGCGTAGCCGAGCCAGATAGTGATCAGGATATGACGACGCCAGTAGCGGTAGCGGGCATCAATCTCACTTTTGTTGCTAAGCGGCGCGACGCTTGCCGGGACCTTTAAAAAACTGAACATACTCGTCCCTCAAACATAACGTAATGGCAGACTAACGCTGACGCGTGTGCCGTGAGTGCAGGAAATAGCGAACGTCCCGCCCAACGCTGTCACGCGTTCGCGCATGCCGGTTAGCCCAAAACCCTGCTGCCCGGAACCCGGCGGCAAACCGCTGCCATCGTCTTCAATGACCAGCATCAGCCGCTCGTCCTGTTGCCAGCCCTGGAGCGTTACCGCGCTGGCGCTGGCGTGCTTCACGATGTTATTGAGCCCTTCCTGGCAAACGCGAAACAGCGTCACGCGCTGCCCCTCGCTAAGCAGAGGTTCATCGATTTGCCAGTTGATGTGGCCGACGATGCCGCGACTTTCCAGCTCCATCTCGCGCATCAGGGAGCGTATCGCCTGCTCGAGCGATAAATCATCCAGCTGGCGCGGACGTAAACGCCCAAGCAGGCGGCGAACCGAGTCATATACGCCCAGCGAAAGCTGTTCGATATGCGCCCCGCTACGCTTCACGCCCTCACTTTCTGGCGCCAGCCGCTGCACGATCCCGGCCTGAGTGCGGATCGCCGTAATGGTCTGCCCAATGTCGTCATGCAGTTCGCGCGCCACTTCCCGCCGCACGCTTTCTTCGGTTTCCAGCAGGCGTTCGGCCAGGCGACGGTTGCGCGCCAGCTCGGTTTGCAAAGACTGGTTAAGTTCACGCAGGCGCTGGATCCCCGCCCCCAGCAACAAGCCGGTCAGGCTTTGAGCCAGCAGTGACAGCAGAAGATCCACCGGATGATCGTGCCAGGTCTGGCTGGCGATCAGCGCGATGGCGTTCATCAGGGTGGCAATCAGCGCCCCCTGCCAACCGTAGTGCCAGGCCAGGGCGATAATCGGCAGCGCCAGGCAGAACGGCGTAAAGCGAGAGAGTTCGGCGGGTAGCCCCAACTGCAGCCAGAGGCTGACGGCGAACAGCAGCAAATACCAAATCAGATGCCGCCCCCGCCAGTTAACCGGCTGGGAAACCAGCGCCGGGCCGAGGGGCTGCCAGACGGTGCTGGTCAGATAGTGCCAGAGCACCAGACAAGTCGGCGCCAGGGTTAATCCGCCGGTCAGGGTCAGCAGCAGCGCATTCAGGGCATCACTGCCCTGGTTCAGCCACGGCAGCGACTGAAGCAAAGCGGCCGCAATAAGCGCCGCCCCCTGCCGCAGCAGGGTTCGCCAGTCGCGCTGATGGCGATAGCGGGAAATCAGCGCCACCGGCAGGACAGTGAGCACCCCGCCCAGCATTAACAACGGCAGATGCGCCAGCGCCACTTCCTGCGCGAGCCAGAAAAGCATCAGCCACTCCGCGCCCAGCAGAACCGGCCAGTAACCGCGCGGGCACTGCAGCATCAACCCTAAACGTAACCCAAAGGGGAACAGCAGCACCGCCAGCTCAGGCCGTTCCACCAGGTGCAGGCTGATGCTCCACAGGCAAAACCAGCCGGCGGAAAAGATAAAAGAACTGGCGATAACGGCAATCAGCCGCGAGAAGAAAGGCCGCATTACCAACCGTCAAACAGGCGTCGCGCCAGCGCCACATCGTTGCTGACGTCGAGCTTTTCCATCAGGTTGGCGCGGTGCACGTGCACCGTCTTTGGCGATAGCCCCAGCTCGGTGGCAATCTCTTTCACCGCCATGCCCTGCGCCAGTTTTTCCGCCACCTGCCGCTCGCGCTTCGTCAGCGGATCCTGCCGCCCGGCGGCCAGCTTCAGGGCGATGTCCGGCGTCAGGTAGCAGCCGCCCGTTGCCACCGTACGTACGGCGGCAATCAGTTCGTCGGGGCTGCAGCGTTTGGATAAAAAGCCACGCGCGCCAGCGTTCAGCGCCTGCTCCACCAGCGCCGGGCTGTCGTGCACCGACAGCATGATGATCGCCATCCCTTTCGGCAACTGGCTTAGCAGCTCCAGCCCGGAAATGTCCGGCATCGAGATATCGCAAATGCACACCTGCACGCCCTGCCCCGGCAGCCCGGCCAGCGCCTCGCGCCCGGAACCAAACTCGGCCACGACCTGAAAATCCGCCTCCAGCCCAAGAAGTTGGGCAAAACCAGAGCGGACGATAAGGTGGTCGTCGATAAGGGCAATAGCGGTCATGATGCTTTCCAGGAAGGTAAAAAAACGCGCTTACCTTAGCGACAAGCGCGTGACTGTTCAAGTCTTAAGCGATTCTGACGCCCTGGCTGCGGATTATCCCTGCGCAACCGACAGGCGAATGATCCCGGCCGCGCGGGCCGGTGGCAGCTGCAAAACGTTGCGCCAAAGTTCCTGGACCTGGTTGCAGACCAGCCCCTCTTTGCCGACCCCGTTATGCGGGTTCGACATTAGCTGGAGATCGCTCCCGTAGCGCCGGGTCAATTGCTGCACGATGGGCTGAATGTCTTTTCGAGCCTGCTCGCGTTCGGCATCGGTCACGCTGTGTTTGTCCTCGCCGTAGGCGGAGCGCATCATCGCCGCATCCACCTGCATACGGCGCATCGTCACATCCTTAGGCAGAATTTTCGTGGAGTTGATGCCGCCTTTTACGTCCGGAAACAGGAAGCGGAAACAGGCGTCATCGCTGGATTTTTGCACCATAGCCGTTTGCTGCATGTTCACCTGCATAAACGCCACGACGTTGTCATCCGTCGCGCTTTGCAGGCGCTTCGTCTCCACGGCGAGGATCTGCGGCTGGATGGTGTCGATCACTTCCTGCTCGGTTTTGCCCTGCCGGTGCATCTCTACCGCCTGCTGGCGAATGGACATCCACAGCGCGGGCTCCTGTTCTTTCAGCACCTGGTAAACCGGCATCTGGGCCATAGCATCATCCAGACCCGCCAGTTCCTGCCCGGCCCGCTCGCGAGGGATAAGGTATTTTACGTCAAAGATGTTCCACGCCATGATCGCAACCAGCGCAATGACCACCGCGCCCGCTTTACCGACCCAGCCCTTCTTGCGAAAAACCGCGACCACCGCGGCGATCGCAGCCCCGATATAGCCTGCAATAATGACGTGGGTCCAGTTCATGGTACATCCTTCTACTCTGCTGCGGGTACGCCGCTGTGGAAACGAAACTCGTCGTCATGACTTTGAATAAGCCCGGCCTCAAGCTTGCCAAAGAAACGAACGCGTTCACTGATATCGCCCCCGGCAATCTGCTCCGCCAGGGTTAAATAATCCTGATAATGACGCGCCTCAGAACGCAGCAGCGACAGGTAAAAACGCTGTAATTCATCATCCAGGTACGGCGCCAGCGCGGCAAATCGTTCACAGGATCGCGCTTCAATGTAGGCCCCGCAGATAAGCTTATCGACCAGCATCAGCGGTTCATGAGTGCGAGTTTCACTCAGTAAACCTTTAGCGTAGCGGCTGGCAGTAATTTTGGCGTACGGGATGTTACGGGCAATCATAATTTCCCGCACCTGCCAAAAATGGTGCAATTCTTCTTTGATAAGCAACACCATGCTGTCGATAAGTTTCTGCCCCCAGCCGTTTGCCGTTTTCGGCATGATGCTTTTGCTCAGCCCTTTGTGGAGCGAGAGAAAGTCCGGTTCCTCGCCGTCGCGGAAGGTA
Source organism: Cedecea sp. NFIX57 (assembly GCF_900177785.1). Lineage (NCBI taxonomy): Bacteria > Pseudomonadati > Pseudomonadota > Gammaproteobacteria > Enterobacterales > Enterobacteriaceae > Cedecea > Cedecea sp. NFIX57. Next base: position 16,747 of record NZ_FXAS01000008.1, read on the forward strand.
AAGGCTTCATAAGGCTGCAGCCAGGCCAGCAGCGCCTGCGAACTGTCTTTATCGGCAACGTATTTGCGGATCAGCAGCATCGCGGTTTGCGCGGCTTTCAGCTCGCACACCATGTGGTCGGTTAACAGCAGCGGCAGATTTTCCGGGCGGCGGGCTTTATGAATCCACGCTTCGGGCGTTGGGCACTGCAGGAATTGGGTAATCGGGGAGAGGAGTTGCTGGTAGTCCATGGGGTATCCTGAAGCGCAGCGGCTGAACGCCGCTGCACCGCTGACTTTTAGTGACGAACGCCGTCGTCGTCTTCGTCCTGATATTCGTCGTCTTCGTCGCCTTCCTCACCCTCTTCGCCGTTCGGGTCTTCGAAGTAGGTGCCCCAGCCGTCGTATTCCACGCCGAATTTCTCTGCCAGATTCAGCAGTTGTTCAACCTGGGCGCCGATCAGTTCAGCATTCAGCGCGCATTCGCTCAGAATGTCGCAGCAGATAACGGTGTCGCCTTCTTCTACTTCCAGCTCCTCCGGGTCGGTCACTTCATAACCCAGCTTGAACGCTTCAACGGCGGCTTTCTCCAGCGTTTCAAAATCATCCGCAGAAAGGTGGTGTTCAATGGTGTACAACGCGTCAGGATCGCTCCCGTCATCCAGCAGTTCTTCAATGATTAAACGTGTTTCTTCGCGCTGTTCTTCCAGCTGTTCTGGATTTGCCATGGCCCTTTCCTCAAATGTGTCGGCAGATACTCTCATTTTCACACACGCCGGGGTTTGCCTCCACCTTTCACCGCAAAGTTTTAACACACGGGGTTGCAATTGAATATTCATACATATAAATTGAATTTTAATTCAATTAAGGCTTGCGCCACGCGAGGAAAAAATGAGTCACTTCTATCAGAAAAACTTTCTTAAGCTGCTCGATTTTACCCCTGCCCAACTGAACGAATTGCTGACCCTGTCCGCCAAGCTGAAAAGTGACAAGAAAAAAGGAACAGAGATTCAGTATCTTACTGGTAAAAATATTGCGCTCATCTTCGAAAAAGATTCGACTCGTACTCGTTGCTCTTTCGAAGTTGCCGCTTACGATCAGGGTGCACGCGTCACTTATCTCGGCCCAAGCGGCAGCCAGATTGGGCATAAAGAATCAATTAAAGATACCGCGCGCGTACTCGGGCGGATTTATGACGGCATCCAGTACCGTGGCTATGGCCAGGATATCGTCGAAACCCTGGCCAGCTATGCGGGCGTGCCGGTGTGGAACGGGCTGACCAACGAATACCACCCGACCCAACTTCTCGCGGATTTACTCACCATGCAAGAACACTTGCCGGGCAAAAGCCTGAATGAGATGACGCTGGTGTACGCCGGGGACGCACGCAACAACATGGGTAACTCCATGCTGGAAGCCGCAGCTCTGACTGGACTGGATTTGCGCCTGGTGGCACCTAAAGCCTGCTGGCCGGATGAAAAGCTGGTCGCCGAATGCAAAGCCATGGCCGAAAAGACTGGCGGGAAAATCACGTTAACCGAAGATGTTGCCGAGGGCGTTAAAGGGGCGGATTTCATCTATACCGACGTTTGGGTGTCGATGGGCGAGGCCAAAGAGAAGTGGGCCGAACGTATCGCCCTGCTGCGCCCTTACCAGGTCAACAGCGCCATGCTGGCGTTAACCGGCAACCCGCAGGTTAAATTCCTGCACTGCCTGCCGGCGTTTCACGACGATCAAACCACGCTGGGTAAGCAAATGGCGCAGGAGTTCGATCTGCACGGCGGCATGGAAGTCACCGACGAAGTTTTTGAATCCTCCCACAGCGTGGTGTTCGACCAGGCTGAGAACCGGATGCACACCATTAAAGCCGTGATGGTCGCCACGCTGGCAAACTAGTTTCTTCGCTCCCAGGGCTTCTCCTGGCCCCTCGTCGGTTATCCGTCCGAGGGGTTTTCTTTTCTCTCGCCTGGTTATTACTAAAAATGTTGCACGTTTGATGCACCACCAGCATTTTTTATGCACTAAAAGGACATAACCTCATCTCCCTCTCTTTTTATGCCCCATACAACAGTCTGTTTTCATTGAAATAAAAAGAATAAATTCGCTGCGCTCACAGTTTGCATGCACGGCATTAGTACCAAAATAAAAATAACTATTTCTCCCTGCGTTTCCCTTCACGGCATTAAACAGATTTCATAATGAATAATCATGCAAATAGAAAAAGGAAAACAATTTAAATCAATAAGTTATGACATTCATCATTAGGAATAAACTCACATAGTTTTAACACTCAAAAATAATTAAAAACGGTTCTTCGTATAATTATGCATTCATCATGATCGATGAAATTACCGTTCTCTGACACCCATCAATTAATAACAAAACAAATAAAAACCACCTTGAGCACGTGATAAATCTCACATTAAATGGTTGTGAAGAAATTAATATACGCCACGAAGACAACTTAACAGGTTATTAAAATCGCGACGCAATACTCATTGCGTCACAGGCACTTTTATTTCCTAATAAATGCAAAGGAATAGTCATGGACAAACATTATGTCGGTTCCGAAATAGGTCAATTACGCAGCGTGATGCTGCATCGGCCAAACCTCAGCCTGAAAAGACTTACTCCTTCAAACTGTCAGGAATTGTTATTTGACGATGTGCTTTCCGTTGAGCGTGCCGGTGAAGAGCACGACGTTTTTGCCAATACGCTGCGCGGCCAGGGCGTAGAAGTCCTGCTGCTCACCGACCTGCTGACCCAGACGCTGGATGTCAGCGATGCCAAGGCCTGGCTGCTGAATACTCAGATTTCAGACTATCGGCTCGGGCCCGCATTCGCCTCGGACGTTCGCGGCTGGCTGGCCGATATGCCGCATCGCGAACTCGCCCGTCGCCTTTCCGGCGGGCTGACCTATGGGGAAATTCCGACGCACATTAAAAATATGGTCGTGGATATTCACGCCACAACAGATTTTATTATGAAGCCGCTCCCTAATCATTTATTCACCCGTGATACGTCCTGCTGGATTTATAACGGTGTCTCTATAAATCCAATGGCAAAAGCGGCTCGCCAGCGCGAAACAAATAACTTAAGGGCCATTTATCGCTGGCACCCAGCATTCACTGACGGAAAATTCATTAAGTATTACGGCGACGAAAATATTAATTATGACCACGCCACGCTGGAAGGCGGTGACGTATTAGTGATTGGCCGAGGAGCCGTATTAATTGGTATGTCCGAACGAACCACACCTCAGGGCATAGAATTCCTCGCTGAATCATTATTCAGGCATCAACAGGCAACGCGCGTGATTGCCGTTGAACTGCCGAAGCACCGCTCCTGTATGCACCTCGATACCGTCATGACCCATCTCGATCTCGACACCTTCTCCGTTTACCCGGAAGTCGTCCGCAAGGACGTGCAGTGCTGGACGTTAACCCCTGACGGCCACGGCGGCATCAAGCGCCACCAGGAAACCAGCCTGGTGAACGCCATCGAAAAAGCGCTGGGTATCGATCAGGTCAAGCTCATCACCACCGGCGGCGATGCCTTTGAGGCCGAGCGCGAACAGTGGAACGACGCCAACAACGTGCTGACCGTTCGCCCCGGCGTGGTCATCGGCTACGAACGCAATATCTGGACCAACGAGAAATACGACAAAGCCGGGATCACCGTCCTGCCTATTCCGGGCGATGAACTGGGCCGCGGGCGCGGCGGCGCGCGCTGCATGAGTTGCCCGTTGGAACGCGACGGAATTTAAGGGAGGAAAGCATATGCAACAGAAACCCACTCTCGTAGTCGCGCTCGGCGGGAATGCACTGCTGAAGCGCGGTGAGCCACTGGAAGCCGACCTGCAGCGTAAAAACATTGAGCTGGCGGCAAAAACTATCGCCCAGCTTACCCACGCCTGGCGCGTGGTGCTGGTGCACGGCAACGGTCCGCAGGTCGGCCTGCTGGCCCTGCAAAACAGCGCCTACCAAAACGTAAGTCCTTATCCGCTCGATGTTCTCGGCGCGGAGAGCCAGGGAATGATCGGCTACATGCTGCAGCAAGCGCTGAAAAATCATCTGCCTGACCGCGAAGTCAGCGTGCTGCTGACCCAGGTTGAAGTGGACTCGCAGGATCCGGCGTTTAGCAATCCGACCAAGTACATCGGCCCGGTGTACAGCAAGGAGCAGGCGGATGCGCTGGTGCGTGACAAAGGCTGGTCGGTAAAAGCTGATGGCCAGTACTTCCGCCGCGTGGTGCCGTCCCCGCAGCCTAAACGCATCGTCGAAAGCGATGCCATTACGGCGCTTATCCAGCGTGATCACCTGGTTATTTGTAACGGCGGCGGCGGCGTGCCGGTGGTGGAAAAAGCCGACGGCTACCACGGGATTGAAGCCGTCATTGATAAGGATCTTTCCGCCGCATTGCTGGCCCGACAGATAGAGGCCGACGCCCTGCTGATCCTCACCGACGCAGACGCCGTTTATCTCAACTGGGGCACGCCGGCACAGCGCCCACTCACCAGCGTGACGCCGGCAGAGCTTGAAAGCATGAGCTTCGATGCAGGCTCGATGGGGCCAAAAGTGTCTGCCTGCAGCCGCTTCGTCGCCAGCTGCCACGGTATAGCCGGGATAGGTGCGCTGGAGGATGGCCCGGCAATTCTGGCTGGGGAGAAAGGCACGTTAATTCGGGAGCCGTGAAAGCCCCCTCACCCTAACCCTCTCCCCAAGGGGGAGAGGGGATAAAGCCAGGGAACAAAACAGATCCACCTGCACTTCCCCCTCTCCCTTCCATGGAGAGGGCCGGGGTGAGGGTAAAAAAATCTTCTCATTCAAAGGATAACAAAAATGACTATCAACCTAAAAAACCGCAATTTCCTGAAACTCCTCGACTTCAAACCGGCAGAAATTCAGTACCTCATCGACCTGGCCCGTGAACTGAAGGCCGCCAAACAGGCTGGAACGGAGAAAAAAACGCTATGTGGTAAAAACATCGCGCTGATCTTCGAGAAAACCTCCACCCGCACCCGCTGCGCCTTTGAAGTTGGCGCGTTTGACCAGGGCGCGCTGGTAACTTATCTGGGGCCAAGCGGCTCGCAAATTGGCCATAAAGAATCCATGAAAGATACCGCCCGTGTGCTGGGGCGGATGTACGACGGGATTGAATACCGCGGCTATGGCCAGGACATTGTTGAAGAGCTGGGGGAATACGCTGGTGTGCCGGTGTGGAACGGGCTGACCAATGAATTTCACCCGACCCAGATCCTCGCCGACCTGATGACCATGCTGGAGCACGCGCCGGGTAAAAAACTGCAGGATCTCTCCTTCGCTTATCTCGGCGATGCCCGTAACAACATGGGCAATTCCCTGATGGTGGGCGCAGCCAAAATGGGCATGGATATTCGCCTTGTTGCGCCCAAAGCCTTCTGGCCTGAGTCAGCGCTGGTCGAGCAATGCCGCGCCATCGCCAAAGAAACGGGCGGCCGCATCATGCTGACGGACAGCGTTGCAGAAGGCGTTGCGGGCGTGGATTTCCTCTACACCGACGTTTGGGTTTCGATGGGCGAGCCTAAAGAAGCCTGGGCCGAACGCGTAAGCATCATGACGCCTTACCAAATTAACCAGAATGTCCTAAACGCGACCGGCAACCCGAACGTCAAGTTTATGCATTGCCTGCCGGCCTTCCACAACGAACACACCAAAGTCGGCAAAGAGATCGAAGAAACCTACGGCCTGAAGGGGCTGGAGGTGACCGAAGAGGTCTTTGAGTCAAAACACTCCATCGTCTTCGACGAAGCCGAAAACCGCATGCACACCATTAAAGCCGTGATGGTCGCCACGCTCGGCGAGTAACACAGTCGGGCGGTGGGAACTCCTCGCTGCCCGTATTGCCCTTGTGCTGCTTCGCGCAGCGGGAGAAAAGGAAATGGCCGATGTTACCCATGAAGGTGCCGCAGACACCTCCACAAGCAGTGAAAGAAAACTCGGACTCAGCGCGCTGGTGGCGCTGGTTATAGGCTCGATGATTGGCGGGGGCGTTTTCAGCCTGCCGCAAAACTTTGCTTCAGTAGCTTCACCCGGCGCATTGCTGATCGGCTGGGCTATCACCGGCGTCGGTATGCTTTGCCTGGCGTTTATTTATCAGAATCTCAGCGCGCGTTGCCCGGATCTTGACGGCGGCGTTTACAGCTATGCCCGGGCCGGGTTTGGCGACTTTATTGGCTTCCAGTCCGCCTGGGGCTACTGGTTCTCCGCCTGGCTCGGGAACGTCTCTTACGCGGTATTGCTGTTCAGCGCCATGAGCTTTTTCATTCCGGTTTTTGGCGACGGGAATAACCTGCCTTCCATTATCGGCGCCTCCGTTGTGCTGTGGCTGGTGCATGCTCTGGTACTTCGCGGGGTACGCGAAGCCGCCTACATCAACACCATCCTCACCGTGGTAAAGGTCATCATCCTGCTGGTCTTTATTGTCGCGGTGCTGATTGCCTTCCGGATTGGCGTGTTCACAGCAGATTTCTGGGGCCGCATGATGCTGGTCGAAGGCTCACGCCCGGAAATTTTCGACCAGGTTAAAAACACCATGCTGGTCACCACCTGGGTGTTTATTGGCATTGAAGGGGCAACCGTTGTTTCCGCCCGGGCGGCAAAACGTGAGGATATCGGTAAGGCGACGGTCATTGGTCTGCTGGGCGCGTTGGCGATTTACGTGCTGGTCAGCGTGCTGTCGATGGGGATCCTCGATCAGGCCGCTCTGGCCGGGCTGAAGAATCCGTCGATGGCGGGCGTGCTGGAAAGCGTGGTCGGGCCGTGGGGAGCAAAGTTCGTTGCCGGAGGCGTGATTCTGTCGGTAGCCGGCGCGCTGCTGGCCTGGACGCTGTTTGCCGCTGAATTACCTCGTGTCGCGGCGATTGACGGCATTTTCCCTAAAATTTTCGCCAAAGAGAACGCCCGCCATTCACCCTCGTTTTCGCTGTGGATCACCAATGGCTTAATTCAGCTCTTCCTGATCCTCACCTTGTTCTACGCCGCTGGCTACCAGGCGCTGTTCTCCATCGCCACGGCAGCCATTTTACCTCCGTACCTGTTCAGCGCGGCCTACGGGTTAAAGCTGGCCTGGACCGGGGAGCGTTATGGGCAAGGGGAATCACGAACCGGCGGCATCCTGCTTGGCCTGATTGCAACGGCTTACGGCTTCTGGCTTTGCTACGCCGCGGGCGATTCGATGTTGCTTAGCTCGCTGTTATTCACGCCGGGCATTCTGGTGTTCCTGTGGCAGAAAAAAACCCAGGGTCAGCAGCTGCTGAAAAGCTATGAACTGGCGATCGCCGTGGCCATTCTGGCCCTGGCCGCATGGACATTAAAACTGGTGATAAGCGGAAATTTACAGATAGCCTGACGCCATTAACGCCACAATCGTGGCGTTAAACTCTTCACTTCAATCCATTGACGACATTTTTAAGGAATAAAATTAATAAAAATCTTTTCTATCAATAAATTACGTTCATCAACCGTGCAATGAAAACGCACCGGTCATCACAGGAGTGTATAGAGACCATGAGGACATCCCGCCTCTCGTTCGAGAAAGAGCAGCGCCAGCTTGAACTGTGCCAACAGCTCATCAGCCACAAGAGTTATCACTCCCAGGAGCAACTGCGCCATGACCTGAAACAGCACGGCTTCGAAGCCATCAGTCAGTCCACTGTCTCCCGCCTGCTCAAGCTGCTGGGCGTCATAAAGTTGCGCAATGCGAAAGGGCAAAAAATTTATGCTCTTAGCCCTCAAACTTTACCTCAGCCCAACGCGGCGCGTTCGGTGGCTGAAATGGTGCTAAGCGTCGAGCACAACAGTGAATTTGTCATGGTGCATACAGTGTCAGGCTACGGCAAAGCGATAGCAAAAATTCTCGATCATCACGCCATCGCTGAGATTTTGGGCGTGGTCGCCGGGAGCAGTGTGGTCTGGATTGCGCCGCGTGAAGTGCAAAAAACGCCGCTGTTGCATCGCCGCATCATGCGTATGCTGGGCCAGGCGTAAATGCGCCGCAACCGATTGCAGCGCCCCTGAAAAAGTGTGATTTTAGCGCTTGCAGAGAACACCCACGCGCGTATAATGCGCCACAATTTGCCGGGAGGAAGCATGGTTTACTGTGTTCAAAAAAATGTCGTAGCTCGACGTCTGAAAGCAGACGCGGCAGGGCGTTTTTCTTCCCGTTGCACCGTCGAATTTCTAAATTCCCAAATTGCTAAGGCCCCTCGTTGAGGGGCCTTTTTTTTGCCCGTCGGCCCGAGAACAGGAGAGAAGCATGACTAACCCGCTCTATAAAAAACACATCATTTCCATCAATGATCTCAGTCGTGAAGAACTTGAACTGGTGCTGGCGACCGCGGCAAAGCTAAAAGCGAACCCCCAGCCGGAGTTGCTGAAGCACAAAGTTATCGCCAGCTGCTTCTTTGAAGCGTCGACCCGAACTCGCCTCTCGTTTGAAACCTCCATTCACCGCCTGGGCGCTTCGGTCGTCGGATTCTCCGACAGCAGCAACACTTCGCTGGGCAAGAAAGGCGAGACGCTGGCGGATACCATCTCCGTCATCAGTACCTACGTGGACGCCATCGTGATGCGCCACCCGCAGGAAGGCGCGGCTCGCCTCGCCACCGAGTTTTCCGGTGAGATCCCGGTGCTGAACGCCGGTGACGGCGCGAACCAGCATCCAACCCAAACCCTGCTGGACCTGTTCACTATTCAGGAAACTCAGGGCCGCCTCGAGAACCTGAATATCGCCATGGTCGGCGACCTGAAATATGGCCGCACCGTGCATTCGCTGGCCCAGGCGCTGGCAAAGTTCAACGGCAACCGCTTCTACTTCATCGCGCCACCCGCGCTGGCGATGCCGCAGTACATTCTCGACATGCTGGATGAAAAAGGCATTGCCTGGAGCCGCCACGAGTCTATCGACGAAGTGGTGGGTGAGCTGGACATTCTGTACATGACCCGCGTGCAGAAAGAGCGTCTGGACCCGTCTGAATACGCCAACGTTAAAGCACAGTTTATCCTGCGCGCCGCCGACCTGATCGGCGCACGCGGCAACATGAAGGTGCTGCACCCGCTGCCGCGCGTGGATGAGATCACCACCGACGTAGACAGCACGCCGCATGCCTGGTATTTCCAGCAGGCCGGTAACGGTATTTTTGCTCGCCAGGCGCTGCTGGCGCTGGTGTTGAATCGCGAACTGGTTTAAGTGAGAGGACAAGAAGATGACGCACGATAATAAATTACAGGTTGAAGCCATCAAGCGCGGCACCGTTATTGACCACATTCCGGCTCAGGTTGGCTTTAAGCTCCTGACTCTGTTCCAGCTGACCGAAACCGACCAGCGCATTACTATCGGCCTGAATTTGCCGTCCCGCGAGCTGGGCCGCAAAGATCTGATCAAAATTGAAAATACCTTCCTGACCGACGAGCAGGTGAACCAGCTGGCGCTGTACGCCCCGCACGCCACGGTTAACCGCATCGACGAGTACGAAGTGGTAGGCAAAAGCACCCCAAGCCTGCCGGATCGCATCGAGAAGGTGCTGCTGTGCCCGAACACCAACTGCATCAGCCACAACGAGCCGGTGGCCTCTTCGTTCGCCGTGAAACAGCGTGCCGACGATATCAGCCTGAAGTGCAAGTATTGCGAGAAAGAGTTCGCTCGCCACGTGGTTCTGGTAGATTAACGACCACTAATGACAAGCCACTCCCCGTCTCTATAATGGGCGGGAGTTTAAATCCAATACTAAGGAGAAAGTATGTCACGTACGCTTAGCACGGAAAATGCACCGGCCGCTATCGGTCCTTATGTTCAGGGTGTCGATCTCGGGAGCATGATCATCACTTCCGGGCAGATCCCGGTGAACCCAAAAACCGGCGAAGTGCCGGAAGACGTAGCCGCTCAGGCTCGTCAGTCCCTGGAAAACGTGAAGGCTATCGTTGAGTCCGCGGGCCTGAAAGTGGGCGACATCGTGAAAACTACCGTGTTTGTGAAAGATCTGAACGATTTCGCGACCGTGAACGCCACCTATGAAGCCTTCTTTAACGAACATAACGCGACCTTCCCGGCTCGCTCCTGCGTTGAAGTGGCTCGTCTGCCGAAAGACGTCAAAATCGAAATCGAAGCTATCGCCGTTCGTCGCTAATTCGCCGCCGCGCTTTGCTTCTGGCCCCGCTTTCACGGGGCCATTTCTTGCTTACTTCACCACCGCCCGCAGCAGTTTTTCCAGCGGATACACCGCCGCAATCACCACTTCATCGCGAGTCTGCGCCGCAGCATCCAGCTGAGCCTGAATGGCTTTCAGCTCGTCATCGCTGAGCGAACCTTGCTTCGCCACCAAATCCGTCAGCCTTAAGCCCAGCCCGGCGAGCTTGTCCACGTCCTCGGCAACCGGCTTGAGCGGTTTTAGCACGTAGTTGCCGTCGATCAGCGCCAGCACGTCCGGGGTGTTGTTCTGCCAGCGGGTGAAGATATGGCGCAGCGCTTCCGCACTGTTCCCGTCTTCCCTGTCGGCAATCAGTTTGTCCACCCAACCGTTAATCGCCCTGACCTGCCCGCTTTCTGCCCCAAGCGCATCGGCAAAGCGGTTCAGCGGCTCAAAGTGGTTGTAATTCCCGGCCTGGAATTTCAGGTGCTGGCGCGTGTAGTACTGCGCCGGCTCGACGGCCTGGGCCAAAATTTGCAACGGCATGATCTCCGGCGTACCGGCCAGGCGCGTGAGCTGCGTAACGGATTCGGTATGCTGACGCAGGCCAACGGACACCGTGGACCAGGCATCGATGGCCTGCATACGCTGGTACATATTGTCCACATCGGTGACGTCTTTAGCCGACCACAGCCGCTCGGCCACGGCAAAAGTCCGCGGCCAGAGTTTGATATCCAGCAGCGGGGAGATCACATTTTCCGCCCACAGCGCCGCTTCGCCGCCGAGGATATTGCTCATCTGCGCGTCGGTTGGCACCACAGGCTGTTTGCCATCAGGAATTCCTTCGAGCTTTTGTCCGGTCGCCGGATAGCGCACGTTGCCCACCAGGAAGTAGCCGTTAAGCTTGTCGTTTTCCAGCGTCACCACCGGGCGCGTTTCCCCCATCCAGGTATCTACCGTAAATGTCACCTGGGTAGGGTTCAGCCATTTTACGTCGTGAACTGCGCGGCGGGATTTGCCCTTGAAGTCGATAAATCCGCGCCAGCCGCCGTCACTTTTCACCAGCGTAAAGCTGCCTTCTACCGCGCTGCCTTTCAGGCGAGGCATGCTGAAGAACCAGCTCTGTGCGCTGTCGGCCTCGCTGATGTGATCCACATTGTTTAGCCCAACCGGCAGGACCTCATTGCGGTAGTGGTAGGCGGTGGACTGCGGCTGGTCGAGGTAAAAGCCCGTGGACAGAATGCCTTTGTAGCCGTGGGCCGCGATTGCCCCCAGCGAATCCTGCCCCTGCCAGGACTGGATCAAAATGTTCTTCGGTAGATCCGGGTGATAAATCTCGTCCCAGCCCATCATCTGGCGCTTATGCTTCTCGAGAATTTTCTCCAGCCGCTGGTTGAAGTACGTTTGCAGCGCGTGTGAGTCGGCCAGGTTGTGCTGCTTCATAAATTGCTGGATGGCGGCGTTTTCTTTCCACTGGGTGTCATCCACCTCATCGCCGCCGATATGCAGATAATTATCCGGGAAAATAGCGGTAACTTCGCCAATCAGCGTATCGACAAATTTGTAGGTCGCTTCGTTAGCCGGGTTCAGCAACGGCTTCAGGACGCCCCAGTTGCGCTCCATCTGGTATGGGCCCGGCGCGCTCATCAGCTCCGGGTAAGCGACAGCCAGCGCTGAGCCGTGGCCTGGCAGGTCAATTTCCGGCACAACGCGAATGCCCAGCGAGGTGGCATAGCGTACCACCTGCTTCATTTGCGCCTGGGTGTAGAACTGCCCGTCGCTCGCCAGCTGCTGGAGCTTAGGATAATGGGTCGACGCAAAGCGCCAGCCCTGATCGTCCGTCAGGTGCCAGTGGAAGACATTCAGCTTGGCGGCTGCCATCCCGTCCAACTGGCGGAGAATGTCGTTCACCGGCATAAAGTGGCGAGCCGAATCAAGCAGCAGCCCGCGCCACGGGAACCGCGGCACATCTTTGATTTCGACATAAGGAATCGACGTATTTTGCGGACCATTTTGAATCAGCTGCAGCAAGGTCTCCATGCCGCGCATCGCGCCAAAGCGCGTGTTAGCGGTGAGCTTCACGCCGTCCGCCGTCACGCTTAAGGCATAGCTTTCGTCGCTGTCTGCTTTAGGTAGAGGATCAACGACCTGTTTAATTTGAATAGCAATCGTGGGTTTTGCAGGCTGTGCAGCCGCTGGCTGAAGCTGCCACCCGGTTTGCAGGCTGATACGCTGCCGCCAGCGATCAACGGCGCCGTCGAGCTTGTCGCCGCTAATGGCAATAGACACGGCGTTAGTCAGCGGCAGGCTGCCCTGCGTGGCCGGGAGTTCGACCTGCTGCGGCCAGGGCATTAACGGGAGATCCCCTGCGGGAGCGGCCTGCGCCTGGCAGGCAACGGCGATACCTGCTGCCAGCAGGCTGAAACGAAGCGATTTGAACATGGACAATCCTTTCACGTGACGGGCCAGAAAATAGCAAAAACAATCTGTTATCACGTGAAGGATTTTTCAGCAAGGCGGCGGCGAGATGTGGATCACATCTCGCCATTTTTTGGACTACTGCCAGCCGTAACGGCGGCTGTAGAAGCCTTTTACCGCCTGAGTCAGCATCATGTAGCCTGCCAGGATGATCACCAGCAGCGGGAAGTAGCTCAGCGGCAGCGCCTGCAGGTGGAGGTACTCCGCCAGCGGGGAGAACGGCAGTGCAATCCCGAGCGCCATCACCAGCAGCGTCATCACCATCAGCGGCCAGGCCGGACGGCTTTGCAGGAACGGAATGCGGCGGGTACGGATCATATGCACAATCAGCGTCTGTGACAGCAAGCCTTCCACGAACCAGCCGGACTGGAACAGCGTTTGCGCTTCCGGGGAATTGGCTTTGAAAATCCACCACATCACGCCGAAGGTCACGATATCGAAGATGGAGCTGAGCGGCCCGAAGAACACCATAAAGCGGCCCAGGTCGGCCGGGTTCCAGCGCTGCGGCTGCTTGATTTGCTCATCGTCGACGTTATCAAACGGGATCGCGACCTGCGAGACATCGTACATCAGGTTCTGAATCAGTAAGTGGATCGGCAGCATCGGCAGGAACGGCAGGAAGGCGCTGGCCACCAGCACGCTGAAGACGTTGCCGAAGTTGGAGCTGGCGGTCATTTTGATGTACTTGAGCATGTTGGCGAAGGTACGACGCCCTTCGATCACGCCCTCTTCCAGCACCATCAGGCTTTTTTCCAGCAGGATGATGTCGGCAGCTTCACGGGCGATATCCACCGCGCCGTCGACGGAAATACCGATATCCGCCGCGCGCAGGGCCGGGGCATCGTTGATGCCGTCACCCATAAAGCCAACCACATGGCCTTCACCGCGCAGCAGGCGAACGATGCGCTCTTTGTGCATCGGCGTCAGGCGGGCAAACAGCGTGGTTTGCAGCGCTACGCGCGCCAGCGCTTCATCGCTCATTGCCTCGATGTCGCTGCCGATGATCACGTCGCCCACGTCCAGGCCGACTTCACGGCATACTTTTGCCGCGACCAGTTCGCTGTCGCCGGTCAGGATTTTTACCGCAATGCCGCTGGCTTTCAGCGCTTTTAACGCCGGCGCGGTGGTTTCTTTCGGCGGATCGAGGAAGGCAATGTAGCCTTCAAGGATCAGGTCGGACTCATCCACGCGGCTGTAGTCTGCGCTGCGAGCAGGCAGGAATTTGGTGGCAACGGCAACCACACGCAGGCCCTGGCTGTTTAGCGAGTCGGTTACGCTGCGAATGCGCGTCAGCATCCCTTCGCTGAGCGGCACAATTTCGTCCCCGTGGCGTACGTGGGTACAGACGTTGAGGATCTCCTGCAGCGCGCCTTTGCAGATAAGCTGATGCACGTCGGCCTGCTCGGAGACCACAACCGACATGCGGCGGCGGTCAAAATCAAAAGGAATTTCATCTATTTTGTGCCAGCGGGCAACCGCCGTACGAGCATGGTCAGCCTCGACGCCTTCCAGTACCGCCACGTCGAGCAGGTTTTTCAGGCCGGTCTGGTAGTGGCTGTTCAGCCAGGCGGTATGCAGCACGCGATCGCTTTGCTCACCGAAGATATCGGTGTGGGTTTCCAGCACGATGCGGTCCTGTGTCAGGGTGCCGGTTTTATCGGTACACAGGATGTCCATCGCGCCAAAGTTCTGGATAGCATCCAGGTGTTTCACAATGACTTTTTGCTTCGACAGTTTGACCGCCCCGCGCGCCAGCGTGGAGGTCACGATCATGGGCAGCATTTCCGGCGTCAGGCCGACGGCAACGGAGAGCGAGAACAGCGCAGCTTCCCACCAGTCGCCCTTGGTGAAGCCGTTAATCAGCAGCACCACCGGCACCATCACCAGCATAAAGCGGATCAGCAGCCAGCTTACGCGGCTGATCCCCCGCTGGAAGGCGTTAGGTTCACTTTCCTGCTGGGTGACACGCCCGGCAAGCTGGCCGAACCAGGTGTTGCCGCCGGTGGCGATAATCATCGCCAGCGCGGTGCCGCTCACCACGTTGGTGCCCATAAAGCAGAGGTTGTCGCACTCCAGCGGGTTGTGCTGGTCGTGCTGACGGCTGACGGCGACTTTCTCAACCGGCAGCGATTCCCCGGTCAGCGACGCCTGGCCAACAAACAGGTCGCGCGCCTGCATCACGCGCAGGTCGGCCGGGATCATGTCACCTGCGGCGAGCTTAACAATGTCACCAGGTACCAGCTGGTCCAGCGGAACTTCGACGTAGGCATATTCGCCCTGATCGTTGATCACGCGCAGCACGGTGGCCGTGTTGCTCACCATCGCTTTCAGCGCATCCGCCGCGCGGGTGGAGCGGGTTTCCTGGATGAAGTTCAGCAGGGTGGAAATCACCACCATCAGCGCGATGACGCTGGCGCCGAACAGATCATCTTCCGTGGCGTAGGAGAAAATCCCCAGCGCCGTCAGCAGCAGGTTGAACGGGTTGCGGTAACAAACCCAGAGATGCACAAACCACGGTGCGGGTTTCTGCGCCGGGATCTGGTTCAGGCCGTGGGTTTCGCGCGCCTTTTCGACTTCGCGAGCGTCCAGCCCTTCCGGATGGCTGCCAAATTCAACGTAGAGCTGCTCTTCGCTGGCAGCGGCATATTTCAGGCAGGCCTGGGTCAGCGTCGCCGGAATATCGGCGGCCTTCGCCACCACTTTCCCGTCAGGCATAGGATCGCGCTGCACCAGGCGGCGCGGCAGGTGGCGGCTCAGTTGGGACATCAGCTGGCGTGTGAGGTTTTTAAATTGCATAAACGTCCTTAGCACCGTCTTAGCGGTACCTAAGTTTCCTGCAGGCGCAACAACGCTGCACCAGGCAGGAGAGCATCAACAAGCAGGGACGTAAAAGAGAGCGGTCGTCACTGCCTTACAAAACCGGTAAGGCAGCGGGCGTTAACCTGTGGCTTACCGGAAAATTCCTGTTACTTCAGGGTGAGGACTGGGATCGGGTTCCATGTCATCTCCGGTAGCGTTGAAAGAAAAATAGCATTACGCCTTCTGGCATAATGAGAATGCCCGGTATACTACGCCCGTAAAACTAAACCGTCTGTAAACCAGATTTTGCCCATATCGGGAACGGGATAGAGCGTTAATATTTTAATCCTGGTAAGTATATTCTAAATAATCAGGATTACAGGTTGGTGGCAAACGAGTGACAATCACTGCATTCGTGTCCCAAAGGAAAAAGGGCTAGCCACCATTGTCTAACCAGCCAATTTGCACCGTGACCGCCAGGGAAAAGAACAACCATGCAAAGTCGCCTTACCATCAAAGATATTGCCCGCCTGAGCGGCGTGGGGAAATCTACCGTTTCGCGCGTATTGAACAATGAAAGCGGCGTCAGCGCCCGCACGCGGGAACGGGTTGAAGCGGTAATGCAGCAGCATGAGTTCTCCCCTTCCCGCTCGGCGCGCGCGATGCGCGGGCAAAGCGACAAAGTCGTCGCCATTATCGTGACCCGCCTGGACTCCCTGTCGGAAAATCTGGCGGTGCAAACCATGCTGCCTTGCCTTTACGAGCAGGGCTACGACCCGATCATGATGGAAAGCCAGTTCTCACCAGAGATGGTTGAGGAGCATCTTGGCATGCTGCGCCGCCGCAATATCGACGGCGTGATTTTGTTCGGCTTCACCGGCATCAACGAGAAAGTGCTGCAGCCCTGGCGCTCCACGCTGGTGCTGATGGCGCGCGACGCCAGCGGCTTCGCTTCAGTGTGCTACGACGATGAAGGCGCCATTCACATCCTGATGTCTACGCTTTATCAGCAGGGCCACCGGGATATCAGCTTCCTTGGCGTACCGCACGGCGACGTCACCACCGGTTACCGTCGTCACCAGGCGTATCTCGCGTTTTGCCGTGACCACGATATTGTCCCCAATGCTGCCCTGCCGGGCCTCGCCATGAAGCAGGGCTACGAGCATGTGGTTGAAGTCCTGACCCCGAAAACCACCGCCCTGCTGTGCGCCACCGACACCCTGGCGCTGGGCGCAAGCAAATACCTCCAGCAGCAAAACCGCAGCGATATTCAACTGGCGAGCGTGGGAAACACGCCGCTGATGAAATTCTTGCATCCTGAAATCATCACCGTTGACCCAGGCTATGCCGAAGCCGGTCGCGCCGCGGCTTTGCAGCTGATCGGACAGATTTCTCAGGGCCAACAGCTGCGGCAAATCGTCATCCCTAGCCACCTGCAATAAAACGCCCCTGAACGGGATTTTGTGATCTTCGCCCGGTTTCGGGAACGTTCCCATTTTCGCATAATAGAAACCTGGCTACCCTTACAACAGGTCATTACCTCCTACCCAGGGTGTTACTCATGAGCAAAGTAAAACAACAAGACATCGACAAACTGATCGAACTGGTTGGCGGACGCGAGAATATCGCCACCGTCAGCCACTGCATTACCCGCCTGCGTTTTGTGCTGAACCATCCCGAAAATGCCCATCCTAAAGAGATCGAAAACCTGCCCATGGTGAAAGGCTGCTTTACCAATGCCGGTCAGTTCCAGGTGGTTATCGGTACCGATGTGGATGATTACTACAAAGCCCTGATTGCCACGACCGGGCTCGACTCCGCGGACAAAGAGCAGGCCAAAACGGCGGCCCGTCAAAACATGAAATGGCACGAGCAGCTGATCTCCCACTTCGCAGAGATCTTCTTCCCGCTGCTGCCTGCGCTGATCAGCGGAGGTTTGATCCTTGGCTTCCGTAACGTCATTGGCGACCTGCCGATGAGCAACGGGGAAACCCTTGCCCAGATGTATCCGGCGCTGAAAACCGTCTATGACTTCCTGTGGCTGATTGGCGAGGCGATCTTCTTCTATCTGCCGGTGGGCATTTGCTGGTCCGCGGTGAAGAAAATGGGCGGCACGCCAATCCTCGGCATCGTGCTGGGCGTTACGCTGGTCTCCCCGCAGCTGATGAATGCCTACGAACTGGGCACCAAAATTCCGGAAGTGTGGAACTTCGGCTGGTTCACCATTGAGAAAGTCGGTTACCAGGCGCAGGTTATCCCGGCGCTGCTGGCCGGTCTGGCGCTCGGCTTCATCGAAACACGGATGAAACGCATCGTGCCGGATTATCTTTATCTGGTTATCGTGCCGGTATGTTCTCTGATCCTGGCCGTCTTCCTGGCACACACCGTGATCGGGCCGTTTGGCCGTATGATCGGCGACGGCGTGGCGTTCGCGGTTCGTCACCTGATGACCGGCAGCTTCGCCCCTGTTGGTGCCGCGCTGTTTGGCTTCCTGTATGCACCGCTGGTGATTACCGGCGTTCACCAGACCACGCTCGCCATCGACATGCAGATGATCCAGAGCCTGGGTGGGACACCGGTTTGGCCGCTGATTGCGCTGTCCAACATCGCACAGGCATCTGCTGTTGTCGGCATCATTATCTGTAGCCGCAAGCAGAACGAACGTGAAATCTCCGTCCCGGCGGCTATTTCTGCCTACCTCGGCGTGACCGAGCCGGCCATGTACGGGATCAACCTGAAGTACCACTTCCCGATGCTGTGCGCGATGGTCGGTTCCGGCCTAGCTGGCCTGCTGTGCGGCCTGAACGGCGTGATGGCAAACGGGATTGGCGTCGGCGGTCTGCCGGGCATTCTGTCCATCCAGCCTAAGTTCTGGGGCGTCTACGCCATTGCGATTGTTATCGCGGTGATTGTGCCGATTATCCTGACCTCCATCGTCTACAAGCGTAAATTCCGCCAGGGCACGCTGCTGGTGGTGTAGTGAGATTGACCGGGGGCAGAAATGCCCCCTTTTTCGTCAGAGCAAAGTGACTTTTTCTCGCTTTGTGGGTTATCAGCTGAAAATCAGCCCATTGATTTTCCTTGTTTATTTTTGATGGCACTGAAGGTTCTTTCTACTACCAGAAGCTTGTCATCAGTTTGTGGGGCAATTCCGCCCCTTCAGCTAGCAGGAACTCGCTATGAATATCACTCCTCCGTGGTGGCAAAACGGCGTCATCTACCAGATTTACCCGAAGAGTTTCCAGGACACGACCGGCAGCGGGACCGGCGATCTGAAGGGCGTGATTAAGCGTCTGGATTACCTTAAGACGCTGGGCGTTGATGCCATCTGGCTCACACCGTTTTATGTCTCGCCTCAGATAGATAACGGCTACGACGTCGCTGACTACTGTGCGATAGATCCGACCTACGGCACGCTGGAAGATTTTGATTTGCTGGTAACCGAAGCCCACCAGCGCGGTATTCGTCTGGTGCTCGATATGGTGTTTAACCACACTTCCACGGAGCACGCCTGGTTTAAGCAGGCGCAGGATAAACACAGTCCGTACCGCGAGTTCTATATCTGGCGCGACGGCAACCCGGATGTTCTGCCGAACAACTGGCGTTCGAAGTTCGGCGGCAATGCCTGGCAGTGGCAGGCGGAAACGGGCCAATACTACCTGCACCTTTTCGCGCCTGAGCAGGCCGATCTCAACTGGGAAAACCCAACGGTTCGCGCCGAGCTGAAGAAGGTTTGCGAGTTCTGGGCCAACCGCGGCGTGGACGGCCTGCGCCTCGACGTAATTAACCTGGTGTCAAAAGACCAGACGTTCCCGAATGACGTGAACGGTGGCGACGGGCGTCGTTTTTACACCGATGGTCCACGAGTTCATGAGTACTTGCAGGAATTCAGCCGCGATGCCTTTAAGCCACTCGGCCTGATGACCGTTGGCGAAATGTCCTCCACCTCGCTGGATAACTGCCAGAAATACGGTGCCCTGGACGGCAGCGAGCTGTCGATGACCTTTAACTTCCATCACCTGAAAGTGGACTATCCGGGTGGCGAGAAATGGACGCTGGCAAAGCCTGACTACGTGGAGCTGAAATCCATCTTCAACCACTGGCAGCAGGGTATGCACAACGTGGCGTGGAACGCGTTGTTCTGGTGTAACCACGACCAGCCGCGCATCGTGTCCCGTTTTGGTCACGAAGGCGAACTGCGAACCACCTCCGCGAAGATGCTGGCCATGGTGCTGCACGGTATGCAGGGCACGCCGTACATCTATCAGGGCGAAGAGATTGGGATGACCAACCCGCATTTCTCCAGCATCGACCAGTATCGCGACGTAGAAAGCCTCAATATATTTACCGAGCTGCGAACCCTTGGGCGCGACAGCGATACGCTGATGGCTATTCTTGCCAGCAAGTCACGCGACAACAGCCGCACGCCGATGCAGTGGGATGCTGGCCGCAACGCCGGCTTTAGCGAGGGCACGCCGTGGATTGGCCTGTGTGATAACTACCAGGCGGTCAACGCCGTAGCGGCACTGGAAGACAAAGAGTCGGTCTTCTATACCTACCAGCAATTGATCAAGCTGCGTAAGGCGGAGCCGGTGCTGACCTGGGGGAATTATCAGGATCTGCTGCCGGAGCACCCGCTGGTGTGGAGCTACAGCCGCCAACACGAAGGCCAGACGCTGGTGGTTGCCGCGAACCTTAGCGCGGAGACGCAATGGCTGCAGCTGGAAGGGCATGAAGGCGAATGGGAGGTGCTGATGAGTAACTATGCTGATG
The DNA here is from genome assembly GCF_900177785.1 of Cedecea sp. NFIX57. Taxonomy (NCBI): domain Bacteria; kingdom Pseudomonadati; phylum Pseudomonadota; class Gammaproteobacteria; order Enterobacterales; family Enterobacteriaceae; genus Cedecea; species Cedecea sp. NFIX57. Next base: position 36,940 of record NZ_FXAS01000008.1, read on the forward strand.
CCGCCCCTAAGCCTGCGGAGATGAGCCTGAGGCCGTTTGAGGCGGTGTACTGGGTTAAGCGTTAATCTGGTACTGGCAACCCCGAATGCCGCTTCTGACCCTCTCCCTGGAAGGGAGAGGGTCAGGGTGAGGGGAAAATTACCCTTTCAGCGCCTGAATTCGGCTCAGCCAGCCGTTAAGACCCTCATCGATCAGCGCTTCCGTAATCGTATTCGCCCCCTGAATAAGCGCAGGTACCTGCCAAATCATACCGGTCTTATTCGCCATCGCATGGAACGGCAGCAGTAATTCTTCCACCGTGTAGCGGTTGGCACCTTCTGCACGATAGGCTTCCGCCAGGCCGCCTGTCGACGTCATGACCATCAGCTTTTTCCCGTGCAGCGCGGTGCCGTTGGTGCCGTAAGCAAAGCCAAAGGTCAGCACCTGATCCTGCCAGTCCTTGAGGATCGCCGGGGAGCTGTACCACCAGAACGGGAACATCAGCACAATCGTATCGTGCGCCAGCAGCAGCGCCTGTTCACGTTCAACATCAATCTGGTGATCCGGATACTCACGCTTAAGCTCGTGCACGGTGACGCCTGCAATACTTTTCAGGGCCGTCACGCCAGCGCGGTTAATACGGGATTCATCAGGGGCGCGATGCGCCGCCAGCACTAATATTTTATTCATCTTTCAGGCCTCATTTTTGGAATGAGGCTATCTTTTCAGATGACAGGGCTTACCTGTAGTCCATAACATGGCACATCTGTTTCAACCAAAGGTTACAAGCATGATGCTTTCCGCAGACGTTCATCGGCTCATTCCGGCTTTTCTGGCGGCGGCAGACTGCCAGAGTTTTTCCGAGGCTGCCCGTCAGTTGGGCGTTACGCCCGCGGCGGTAAGTAAAAGCATACGCCAGCTTGAACAGCGGCTGGGCATCGTGCTCTTTGTACGCAATACACACTTTGTGGTGCTGACCGAGGCAGGTACGGTGCTGCGTGATGAGGTCGCACCGCTGTGGCAGGCGCTGAACCAGGCGCTGGTTAACCCGGGGGCGGAACCCTCGGGGCTGCTGCGCGTCAGCGTGATCCCCGGTTTTGGCCGCCACTGCCTGATGCCGATCCTGGCTGAATTCCAGCGGCGCTATCCGCTGATTCGCTTTGAGCTGTCGATGGAAGCCCGTAGCGTCAACCTCATTGGTGAACGCATTGACGTGGCCATCGGCCACCGCACGGTAAGAGATAACCGTGTGGTCGCCCGCGAGCTGTATACCTCGAAAATGATTACAGCGGCGTCACCGGCCTATTTAGCACAATTCGGAACGCCACGGACGCCGGAAGAACTCGCGGAGCATCGCTGCCTTATCCACCGCAACTCCGGCACCGGGCGCCTGCAACAGTGGATGAATAACGAAACCCTGTTTGAAGAGCCTTCAGCCTGGTTTATCTCCACCTCACCGGATTCGCTGGTGGATGCGGCGCTGTCCGGCATGGGGATCGTTTATCTCGCCGACTGGTATCTCACCAAACCGATTGCCGAAGGAAAACTGCTGCCGATTTTGCAGAATATTGCTACTGAACCACAGCGTCTCTGGGTGAAATATGCCGGAGCAAAAGTCCCGCTCAAAACGCGGGTTTTTGTCGAGTATTTATACGAAAAACTGCTCCAATAGTTATTGGCATTTTTAGCAATGCCCACCGCTTCTGCTGCCCCCGATTTACTTTGTCCTGCATCAATAAAATCGCAAACATGTTTGATGCAAATCACTATATATAGACCTTAAAATGCACCCCGACCCTATATGTTGTATTCATCGACTATTATAACAACAGCCTCCACAGGATAAGTTTGGGGATTACCTGTGGATAAAAAGGGTCGAATTTCGGGAAGTTTTGACAGGACAGACGGCTACGCGCCCCCGGATACCCCCCTGCCTTTGTGGATAACCTAACAATAAACGGAGAAATCATGACACCGCATGTGATGAAAAGAGACGGGTGCAAAGTGCCTTTCACTTCAGAGCGCATCAGAGAAGCCATTCTGCGTGCAGCTAAAGCAGCGGGAGTCGATGACGCGGACTATTGCGCCACCGTCGCAGATATCGTCAGTCAGCAGATGGCCGGTCGCCGCCAGGTCGACATCGGCGAGATCCAGGTCGCCGTGGAAAACCAGCTTATGGCCGGAAACTACAAGCAGCTGGCGCGCGCCTATATTGAGTATCGCCATGACCGCGATATTGAGCGCGAGAAGCGTGGCCGCCTGAACCAGGAAATTCGCGGCCTGGTTGAGCAGACCAACTCCGCCCTGCTTAACGAAAACGCCAACAAGGACAGTAAGGTCATCCCCACCCAGCGCGACCTGCTGGCCGGGATCGTCGCCAAGCACTATGCCAAGCAGCACCTGCTGCCGCGTGATGTGGTACTCGCGCACGAACGCGGTGATATTCACTATCACGATCTCGACTATTCTCCGTTTTTCCCAATGTTCAACTGCATGCTTATCGATCTCAAAGGCATGCTGACCCACGGCTTTAAAATGGGTAACGCCGAGATCGAACCGCCAAAATCCATTTCTACCGCAACGGCGGTTACGGCGCAGATTATCGCCCAGGTTGCCAGCCATATTTACGGCGGAACCACGATTAACCGCATCGACGAAGTGCTGGCCCCGTTTGTGACCGAAAGCTTTAACAAGCACCGTAAAATTGCCGAAGAGTGGCAGATCCCGAATGCTGAGGAATACGCACACTCCCGCACCGAGAAAGAGTGCTACGACGCCTTCCAGTCCCTTGAATATGAAGTGAATACCCTGCATACCGCCAACGGACAGACGCCGTTTGTCACCTTTGGTTTTGGTCTCGGCACCAGCTGGGAGTCCCGCCTGATCCAGACCTCGATTCTGCGCAATCGCATCGCCGGGCTGGGCAAAAACCGTAAAACCGCAGTGTTCCCAAAACTGGTCTTTGCGATCCGGGACGGTCTGAACCATAAGTTCGGCGATGCTAATTACGACATTAAGCAACTGGCACTGGAATGCGCGTCCAAACGCATGTACCCGGATATTCTTAACTACGACCAGGTAGTGAAAGTCACCGGTTCATTTAAAACCCCAATGGGTTGCCGCAGCTTCCTCGGCGTATACGAAGAAAACGGGGAGCAGATCCACGATGGGCGTAACAACCTCGGCGTGATCAGCCTGAACCTGCCGCGCATTGCGCTGGAAGCCAAAGGGGATGAAACCGCCTTCTGGAAACTGCTGGACGATCGCTTACTGCTGGCGCGTAAAGCACTGATGACCCGCATTGCCCGCCTGGAAGGCGTCAAAGCCCGCGTGGCCCCCATCCTCTATATGGAAGGTGCCTGCGGCGTGCGCCTGAAAGCCGACGACGACGTGTCTGAGATCTTTAAAAATGGCCGGGCGTCTATTTCCCTGGGCTATATCGGCATCCATGAAACGGTGAATGCCTTGTTCGGTAACCAGCATGTTTACGACAACGAAGCCCTGCGCGAGAAAGCCGTTGCCATCGTTTCCCGCCTGCGCGAAGCCACCGACAGCTGGAAAGAAGAAACCGGCTACGGCTTTAGCCTGTACAGCACGCCAAGTGAGAACCTGTGCGACCGCTTCTGCCGCCTGGATACCGCCGAGTTTGGCGTTGTGCCTGGCGTGACGGATAAAGGCTACTACACCAACAGCTTCCACCTCGACGTCGAGAAAAAGGTGAATCCTTACGACAAAATCGACTTCGAAGCACCTTACCCACCGCTGGCTAACGGCGGTTTTATTTGCTACGGCGAGTATCCGAACATTCAGCACAACCTGCGGGCGCTGGAGGATGTGTGGGATTACAGCTACAAGCACGTGCCTTACTACGGCACCAATACGCCAATCGATGAATGCTACGAGTGCGGCTACACCGGCGAGTTCGAATGTACCAGCAAGGGCTTTACCTGCCCGAAATGCGGTAACCATGATGCGGCGCGCGTGTCCGTTACCCGTCGCGTATGCGGTTACCTCGGCAGCCCGGATGCTCGCCCGTTCAACGCCGGCAAGCAGGAAGAGGTTAAGCGTCGCGTGAAGCACCTGGGTAACGGACAGATCGGTTAACGATTTCCGTTTTAGCCTTTAACGCTGCCAAATCTTTGGGACAAAGCTGACTTTCAGCACGTTTTTCGCAAAGCAATTGACGTTAGAACAAGGCGGCAAAGGAAGGAATCCCCGGGAGCTTACATAAAGTAAGTGACCGGGGTGAGTGAGAGCAGCCAGCACAGTGATGGCGTCAATTGAGATGCGAAAATGAATTATCATCAATACTACCCTGTCGACATCGTCAATGGCCCCGGCACTCGCTGCACGTTGTTTGTCTCAGGCTGCGTGCACGAATGCCCCGGCTGCTACAACAAAAGCACCTGGCGCGTGAACTCGGGCATGCCGTTTACCACAGAAATGGCTGACCGCATTATTACCGACCTGAAGGACACCCGCGTTAAGCGCCAGGGGATTTCGCTCTCGGGCGGTGATCCGCTGCATCCACAGAACGTACCGGACATTCTGAAACTGGTGAAACGCGTGCATGCCGAATGCCCGGGGAAGGACATCTGGGTGTGGACGGGGTATAAGATTGATGAGCTGAACGCCGCGCAGCTGGAAGTGGTGGCGTTAATCAACGTCCTGGTGGACGGCAGGTTTGTTCAGGATTTAAAAGACCCGGCGCTGATCTGGCGCGGCAGCAGCAACCAGGTCGTTCATCACCTGCGCTAACACAGGCTTCCCGGTCGCCCGCGGGAAGCCTCATTTCAGCACATCATGACGATGCACGGTTCCCCATTCACACATCATATCCAACACCGGGATCAGCGACTTACCGCGCTCTGAAAGGCTGTACTCCACCTTGGGTGGGATTTGCGGGTATTCGTCCCGGATAATCAACCCGTCGTTTTCCAGCTCCTTTAGCGTCAGGCTCAGGGTCCTGAACGAGATAGTCTCAATGCAGCGTTTGAGTTCGTTGAAGCGAATCACCGGCTTATGCTCCGCCAGCGCATAGAGAATGATCATTTTGTATTTCCCATTCACCAGCGACAGCGTGTAGGCAAAGCCCGTGTCGCCCATAAATGCGCAGGAATCTGGCATAGCCTTTTCGCTCATTACACTATCCTTTAGTATAGTACATATCAACAATGACAGTATTGTACTTTAATTTAAAGCCTCCTATGATGCAAACATCAAATAAACGCCGATGAACAGTCATCTTAAGAGGAATTAAGTATGAAGACGTTAATTGTTGTTATTCATCCGAATATTAATGAGTCTAAAATTAATAAACATTGGGTAGGTGAATTAGAAAGTCATCCAGAGTTATATACTGTCCATAATCTTTATCAGATTTATCCCGATGGCGTTATTGATGTGGAGCGCGAGCAAAAACTGATTGAGCAACACGATAAAATTATTCTGCAATTTCCGCTGTACTGGTTTAACAGTCCGCCATTGTTAAAACAGTGGCTGGATGAAGTTTTTACCTATGGCTGGGCCTACGGCTCTACCAGCGGGCATAAGCTCAGAGGCCGTAAGTTCGCGCTGGCGGTAAGCGCCGGCATCAAAGAGGAGGACTTTTCACCTGACGGGCGTTATCAGCATTCGTTACAGGAAATACTTCTGCCGTTTGAAATGACAGCGAAATATGTCGAAGCGGATTATCAACCCTTCTACGCATTTTATGGTGCCGAATATGAAGTGTCAGATCAGCAGTTGGAAAAGAGTGCTAAAGGATATATTGATTATCTGCAGTCCTTTTAATACTTAGCATCTAACCTCTGAAAACTATCTTCTCAATAATTATTGAGCGGTATATCTTTGCTATTAAAAAGCCACGTAAACAACCGTGGCTTTGATTTATCAGTGACAGGAAAATGCTTGTTAAATAAGCGCCAGGCTACCCACAATAATGCCGCTTAGTGCCACCAGACCGCCGGTGAGCCACAAGGCTTTAGCCGGGAAAGCTTTATGCAGCATGATAAGCGACGGCAGGCTGACCGCCGGAAGCGTAATCAACAGCGCCAGCGCCGGCGCCGTGCCCATGCCTGCCAGCATCATGGTTTGCACGACAGGAATTTCTGCTGCAGTAGGGATCACGAACAGGCAGCCGACAACCGCCATGGCAATCACCCAGAACAGCGTGTCACTCACCACGCCATCAGCGTGGGGGAACAGCCAGACACGGGCGGCGCCAAGCGCCAGCACGGCGAGGATATAGACAGGGATTGTGCTCCAGAAGAGCTGCCACAGCGCTTTTCCCCAACGAATAAGGAAAGAATCGTCTTCAGTCGAACGGCTAACGGCAGGGACTGGTTCAATGATGTGCGGCTTATCTTTTACCCAGCGCTGCACCAGCAAAGCCACACCGAGAACCGTCGCCAGGCCCGCCACTAACCGCACCAAAGCAAACTGCCAGCCCAGCACAAACCCCATAAAGACCAGTGTCGCAGGGTTCAGTAGCGGGTTCCCCATCCAAAAGGCCAGCGCCCCGCCCATGGAAACGGACTGGCGACGCAGGCCCGCCGTCACCGGTGCCGCACAGCAGGTGCACATCATGCCGGGGAGTGAAAACAACGTACCGAAGAACGTCCCGCGGAGACGCTGTTGCCCCAGGGTGCGCAGCAGCCAGTCACGGGGAATAAGCACCTGTACTAGCGACCCCAGGATGACGCCCAGTACCGCCGCTTTCCAGACGGCCAGAAAATAAACCATCGCATAATCCAGCGCGGCCTTGAGCGGGTTTGCATCCGCCTGAGCGATGATAGATTTTCCAATACTGTGGGTTTCCGCGGCGGTAAACGCTTTGCCGTAGTATGGCTGCCACTTCACGTACCAGAGCCCGGCTATCACCACCAGGAAAAACAGCGCGGGCTTCCACCACGGAAATGTACGCACTCCCCGGACGGAGGCGGAAGAAAGAGACATCGTCGTTTCCCTGAAATTGATTAGCGAGAGAAGTATTTATCGCGCCATATTATGCGCGACAGGCACAATGGGAAAGATTAAACACCAGAAGATTGTGCGGCTAATTCACGCAGTTGACCTGAGTCGAGAATCGTCACGCCTTCCCGTGCTGGATTGAGCGCTTCAGAAAGCATCGCTTTCACCACGTCCACTGACTCAATAGCTTTTAGCTTGCCGGGCAGCATTTTAAAAATTGGCACCATCAGCGTTTCATTTAACCTCCGGGCGTGGCGTTCCCCCAGCAGCATTGAAGGCCGAGCAAGGGTCAGGCGCGGCCAGTTCTGTGCTATCAGCGCGTCTTCCATTTCGCCCTTAACGCGGTTGTAGAAGAACGGCGAGCGGCTGTTCGCCCCCAGCGCACTGACCACCAGCATATGTTTTGCACCCAGCCGGAGGCCAGCAAGTGCTGTATCCACCACCAGCGTATAGTCGACGAGGATAAAGGCTTCCTTGCTGCCCGCATCGCGTAGCGTCGTTCCCAGGCAGCAAAAGACGATATCGATCGGTTCAGTGACCTGCGCAAGCGCGTCGGAAAGCTGCGGGTCGTGAGGATTGATCACCTTGTTCAGCGCTACCGGCAGCGGCCGGCGAGTGGGTGCCACAATCGAGCTGATGCGCGAGTCCTGACTAAGCAGGCGGAGTAAATGGCCGCCAACAAGCCCCGTGGCTCCGGTGATTAAGATTCGACTCATAATGCCTCCTGTTCTCGCTAAGCGCTTGCAATGTCAGCATGGTAGTCCAGGCTTAATAGTGCCACAAACATAACGGAGGAAAGATGAGCAAGAAAATTGCAGTTCTGATTACCGACGAGTTTGAGGACTCTGAATTTACCTCACCGGCTGAGGAGTTTCGGCAGGCCGGACACCAGGTAATCACTATCGAGAAGCAGGCGGGAAAAACGGTTACCGGCAAACAAGGCGAAGCCAAAGTGAAGATCGACAAGGGGATCGACGAAGTCCGTCCGGCCGACTTTGACGCCCTGTTGCTCCCTGGCGGTCATTCCCCTGACGCCCTGCGTGGCGACGATCGGTTTGTCAGCTTCACCCGCGATTTTGTTAACACCGGAAAACCCGTGTTTGCCATTTGTCACGGCCCACAACTGCTGATCAGCGCAGACGTGATACGCGGCAGGAAGCTCACTGCGGTAAAACCTATCGTCGTTGATGTGAAAAATGCCGGTGCAGATTTTTACGATTGTGAAGTCGTCGTTGATGGGCATCAGCTGGTCACCAGTAGAACGCCTGAGGATCTACCGGCGTTTAATCGTGAAGCATTGATTCTGCTGGGCCGCTAGTCCTCACGTAACCAGTGTAGCTTTTTCCCGAAGCCAAGCGTGTTGTCGGTCATTTTCAGCTCATCAAGCCGAATTTCCCACATCGGGGCCGACATCACTTTCGCAATCGGAAAACGCTTTAAGTAGCGGATACGGAAGTCAGCCGCTTCTTCTGCCGCCAGCAGGCGAATGTCCCCCCGGAACTGTACGCCACGGATAAGCGCCACGGTTTTGGGCTGACCGTTTATCGTCCCGGCGACTGGCGCTTGCTCCCCAATCAGCTCGCCGTGGCGGGATGAGGCATCGCTCAGCAGATAAAAGGCCACGCGTTCCGGGTCGAAAATATAAAACGCGTTAGAACACCAGAGCGACTGTCCACTGCCCACGCAGTAGCTCAGAACATGTTGTTTTGTCAGCCAACGGCTGATGGCATTGAGTGATTCCATCGTCATCCTGAACAGTGATACTCTGCGACAAACGTTAATTATGCGCCCGCCCTATGACTTCCTGGTATCTCTATTTAATTCGCTGCCCCGATAACCGCCTCTATACCGGTATTACCACCGATGTAGCACGCCGCTTTGCCCAACATCAGTCCGGAAAAGGAGCCAAGGCGCTGCGTGGCAAGGGGGATCTGGATTTGGTGTTTAGCCAGAGGGTAGGAAACCGGTCGCTGGCGCTGCGGGTCGAGTACCGAATTAAACAGTGGAACAAAGCCGAGAAAGAGCGACTGGTGGCGGGAAAGCTCGCCCTTGAAGACCTGCTGACAAGCCTTCAAGGGGAAACTCGCTAAACGTTGTTGAAGTGGTCAGAATACTCCACCAGGCCACTGACACCGTTCAGGGCATCATCCGCCAGGGGATGAACCTGGAATGCCGCTTCGGTGCCAGGCCAGCGACAGCGCAGACCGTAACGGGCCGCAGGCTGGAAGCCAAGGTGACCGTACATCTCCGGCGATCCGAGCGTGACCACGGCGGCATAGCCAAACTCATTCAGAGAGTCCAGCCCTTCGTATACGAGCTGTTTGGCAATACCCTGCCCGCGAACCGACTCATCGACTGCCAGCGGCGCGAGCCCCACCCACTGTAACTCTTCGCCTTCTACAGCGACCGGGCTGAAGGCAACATAGCCAATCACCTGCCCTTCATCGTCGGTGGCGACGAGACCCAGCGTTAACAGCCCGTCTTCCCGCAGTGCCTTCACCAGCTCAGCTTCGCCATCGCCTTCAAAGGAACGGCGCAGCAGTGCGTCGATGCCGGGCGCATCAATGGGAATTTCTACACGAATTAACATGGCTCACCTATCGAATTACCTTCAGGGGCGGCGTTATGTTTCAAACCCGCCTCAACAAAATCAGCCAGCTGTAATAGCAGGATGCGTAGCGGTTTAGGCATGGCATCCAGCTCAATGGCATCCATTAGATTCTTCACATATAATCCAAGTTCCGTGTCGCCTTCAATGACCAGACGACGCTGGAAAAACAGGGTGTCAGGATCCTGCTTGCGAGCGGCTATCAGCAACAGATCGTTGGCCTCAGCGCTAAAGCTCACATCTGCAGGTGCATCGTCGCACACCAGCAGCTTATTGTCCTCAACGGAAGTAAACCACTTCAGGCCCAGATCGCGTACTTCAATACTTAGCCAGCGGCCTGCCAGAAAGTCCAGCTCGCCATCCTGCAGCGCCTGGCGGAACTGCCAGCCCAGCACCTGCTCCAGTACCTGACGCTTAACGGCAAAGGGGGTTAACTTGACTGGAACCCGCAGCAAAGAAGGACCAGCCTGAACCAGGCGAGAACGCAGTTTATCGAACACGGGGTTAACTCCTTTAAAAGATTTGCCGCTATTTTGCCATAACGACAATTCCCGATGGCGCGCCAAATCAACAATTCCGCAGGTTGCTGCGGGGCCGAATTGGCGGCGGCTACACTAAGCAATACGCCTTTCTCTGCCCCAAATCAAAAATTGTCGCCGACAGGTTAACTAAAATCCCGGTTCGTTAACAATTATGCTGCCCGTCCCTGTGCAGCGCGGGCATGTATTCATGCCCCCTATGATTCAGGATAAAATATGGAGTTGCTTTGCCCGGCCGGAAACCTTCCGGCGTTGAAAGCGGCCATCGATAACGGTGCAGATGCGGTGTACATCGGCCTGAAAGATGATACTAATGCGCGTCATTTTGCCGGTCTTAATTTCACCGAGAAAAAGCTGCAGGAAGCCGTCAGCTACGTGCATCTTCGCGGCCGCAAGCTGCATATTGCCATCAATACTTTCGCCCACCCGGACGGTTACTCACGCTGGCAGCGGGCAGTCGATATGGCAGCCCAGTTGGGTGCCGATGCGCTGATCCTGGCGGATTTAGCCATGCTGGAATATGCCGCTGAGCGCTATCCGCATATCGAGCGCCATGTGTCGGTGCAGGCTTCGGCCACCAACGAAGAGGCAATTCGCTTCTATCATCGCCACTTCGATGTTGCCCGTGTGGTGCTGCCGCGCGTGCTCTCCATTCATCAGGTCAAACAGCTCGCTCGCGTCACGCCAGTGCCGCTGGAAGTCTTCGCCTTCGGAAGCCTGTGCATTATGGCGGAAGGGCGCTGCTATCTTTCGTCTTACCTTACCGGCGAGTCGCCCAATACCGTGGGTGCCTGCTCCCCAGCCCGTTTTGTGCGCTGGCAACAAACGTCACAGGGTCTGGAATCCCGCCTCAACGATGTGCTGATTGATCGCTATCAAGACGGCGAAAATGCGGGCTATCCTACCCTCTGCAAAGGGCGTTACCTGGTTGACGACAGGCCTTACCACGCGCTGGAGGAACCCACCAGCCTTAACACGCTCGAGCTGCTGCCAGAGTTGCTGGCCGCCAATATTGCGTCAGTGAAAATCGAAGGTCGTCAACGCAGCCCCGCATATGTCACTCAGGTGGCAAAAGTCTGGCGGCAAGCTATCGATCGCTGCATGGCCGATCCTAAAAACTACCAGGCCCAGCCCGCCTGGATGGACACGCTGGGCTCTATGGCCGAAGGCACGCAAACCACGCTCGGTGCCTATCACCGCAAATGGCAGTAGGAAAAAGCATGAAATATTCATTAGGGCCGGTGCTTTACTATTGGCCGAAAGAGACGCTGGAAAAGTTTTATCAGGCCGCGGCGAAAAGCCGGGCCGATGTTATTTACCTCGGCGAAGCGGTGTGCAGCAAGCGCCGGGCAACCAAAGTCGGCGACTGGCTGGATATGGCCAAAATGCTCGCAGGCCAGGGCAAGCAAGTGGTGCTTTCTACATTAGCACTGGTGCAGGCTCCGTCAGAATTGGGTGAACTGAAGCGCTATGTAGAAAACGGCGACTTTCTGATTGAAGCCAATGATATCGGCAGCGTGAATATGGCCGCCGAACGCAAACTTCCGTTCGTCGCCGGACATGCGCTCAACTGCTATAACGCCGTGACACTGCGCCTGTTATTAAAACAGGGCATGATGCGCTGGTGTATGCCGGTCGAGCTTTCCCGCGACTGGTTAGCCAATATGCTCAACCAGTGTGATGAGCTCGGCATTCGTGACAAATTCGAAGTGGAGGTGCTGAGTTACGGCCATCTGCCGCTGGCTTATTCCGCCCGCTGCTTCACCGCACGCTCCGAAGACCGCGCCAAGGATGAATGCGAAACTTGCTGCATTAAGTACCCTAATGGCCGGGATATGCGCTCTCAGGAGCAACAGCAAGTCTTTGTGCTGAACGGCATTCAGACCATGAGCGGCTATGTCTATAACCTCGGCAATGAGCTGACGTCGATGAAAGGGCTGGTGGATATTGTTCGCCTGTCACCAATGGGCTTAGGAACGTTGGATATTTTGAACGCCTTCCGCGCCAATGAGAACGGCAGCGCCCCGCTACCGCTGGCTAACCGCAGCGACTGTAACGGCTACTGGCGACGCGTCGCCGGGCTGGAGCTTCGGGCCTGACAATAGCTCACTTTGTTAACAAATTTGGTCATCGTTTAATGCACTATTAAGAGTGCAGCTTTTCTGGCCGGCGCGGTATTCCTGCGCCAGGCTGGAAGAAGACCTTCAATCTGATGACTACGCTGTAACAAAAGTGAGCGGTTATGACTGACAAAAATGTGGCTTTCTCGGTGCTGGATTTAGCGCCGATCCCTCAAGGCTCCTCGGCGCAGGAGGCTTTTTCCCACTCTCTGGATCTCGCCCGACTGGCTGAAAAGCGCGGCTATCACCGCTACTGGCTGGCGGAGCACCACAATATGGTCGGCATTGCCAGCGCGGCAACGTCGGTGCTGATTGGCTATCTGGCCGCGAATACCACCACGCTGCATTTAGGTTCCGGCGGCGTGATGCTGCCGAACCATTCCCCGCTGGTGATTGCCGAGCAGTTCGGTACCCTGAATGCGCTCTATCCTGGGAGAATCGATCTCGGGCTTGGCCGTGCGCCGGGCAGCGATCAGCCGACGATGAGGGCGCTGCGACGCCATATGAGCGGCGACGTGGATAACTTCCCCCGGGACGTTGCAGAGCTGGTGGACTGGTTTGACGCCCGCGATCCGAATCCGCACGTACGCCCCGTGCCGGGTTACGGTGAAAAGGTACCGGTCTGGCTGTTAGGCTCCAGCCTGTATGGCGCTCAACTGGCGGCACAGCTGGGCTTGCCGTTTGCTTTTGCTTCGCACTTTGCGCCTGACATGCTGTTCCGGGCGCTGCAGCTCTATCGCGAGAACTTCAAGCCGTCCGAGCGGCTGGCAAAACCTTACGCGATGGTGTGCATCAATATTGTGGCAGCAGACAGTACCCGCGATGCCGAGTTCCTGTTTACTTCCATGCAGCAGGCGTTTGTTCGCCTCCGTCGCGGCGAAACCGGCCAGCTTCCACCGCCGGTAGAGAATATGCATCAGCTCTGGTCTGCCTCTGAGCAATATGGGGTTCAACAGGCCCTGAGCATGTCTCTGGTGGGGGATAAAGCAAAAGTGCGCCACGGCCTGGAGTCCGTACTGCGCGAAACTGAAGCGGATGAAATTATGGTTAACGGCCAGATTTTCGATCATCAGGCGCGTTTGCATTCGTTCGATTTGGCGATGCAGGTGAAAGAAGAGCTTTTAGGTTAGTGATGTATTGGGCCCTCTCAGCTCGGAGGGCCCGTTAATCTTTACTTATAGACCGGCAGAACATCGAAGGTAGACAGGATGTGTACCAGCGCGTTGCCCACGCCAAAGACCAGAATCAGGGCAATCATCGGTTTACCGCCCCAGACGCGGAATTTCGGGCTGCCGAAGCGTTTACGTGATTTTCTCGCCAGCAGCGCGGGGACAATGGCCGCCCAGATCGTCGCCGCCAGTCCAGCATAGCCAATCGCATACAGAAAACCGTTCGGCCACAACAGGCCACCGACAATCGGCGGCACAAAGGTCAGCAGCGCCGTTTTCAAACGCCCCATAGCGGAATCATCAAACCCAAACAGATCCGCCAGGTAATCGAACAGCCCCAGAGTGACGCCGAGGAATGAACTCGCTACCGCAAAGTTCGAGAACACCACCAGTAACAGGTCCAGGCTTCGGCTGTTGAGCACGCCGCTCAGCGCCTGCACCAGTACGTCAATGTTGCCGCCCTTCTCCGCGATGCCAATAAACTCAGGGCGTGGAATATTCCCCATCGTTCCCAGCAGCCAGATGGTATACAGCCCCAGCGCCATCAGCGTGCCGTAAATCAGGCAGCGAATAATGGTGTGAGGATCTTTGCCGTAATACTTCATCAGGCTAGGCACATTGCCGTGATAGCCGAAAGAGGCCAGGCAGAACGGCAGCGTCATTAATAAATAGGGCGTGTAGGACGCATTGCTCTCCGCCACGTTAAATAGCGTGGTTGGTGTGACATGCCCAAGCAGGCTGCCGAAGGTCAGGAAGAAAGTAATGACTTTTGCGCCAAGTACAATGGCCGTCATGCGGCTAACCGCTTTGGTACTCAGCCAGACGATAAACGCCACAGCCAGCGCAAAGACCAGCCCCGCCAGACGAGCCGGCACGTCCAGCGACATCTCCGAAAACGTATGGTGCAGGATGGAGCCGCTGGCCGAAATATAGGCGTAGGTCAGGATATAAAGCACAAACGCAATCGACAGGCCGTTGATCGCGTTCCAGCCGCGCCCCAGAAGATCTTTTGTGATGGTGTCGAAGCTGGAGCCGATGCGGTAGTTCAGGTTCGCCTCCAGGATCATCAGCCCGGAATGCAGCATACAGAACCAGGTAAAGACCAGCGCAGCCAGTGACCAAAAGAACCAGGCTCCTGACATCACCACCGGGAGCGAAAACATCCCTGCGCCAATGATAGTCCCACCGATGATCATTACCCCGCCTATTAACGAAGGCTTTGTGCCGGGGGCGGTTAACGTTGTCATATCGAATCCCTGAAAAACTGAGCACGACGAAATTGTCTTATGTGGCTCATTGTACCAGTACATGAGTACAAAAGGGATAAAAAAAAACCCGATTGCAATAACCGGGGCTTTTATCACTGCCGTTTAAAAATAATACGGCAGATTATAGGTCAATTATGCATCACCGAAGCGACGACGAGCGGTTGCAGCTCCGTCTTCACGACGCGGGCCACGGCCACCTTCACGGCGTTCACCGCTGAAGCTACGGCCTGCACCTGCCCCAGCGCCTTCGCGACGTGGACCACGACCGCCTTCACGACGCTCGCCGCCGAAGCCACGACCACCGTCACGACCGCCACGGCGTTCGCCGCTGCGCTCTGGACGAGGCTGTGCGTCACCCAACAGCTGCATATTCATCGGCTTGTTCAGAATACGAGTACGGGTAAAGTGCTGCAGTACTTCACCTGGCATGCCTTTCGGCAGCTCGATGGTGGAGTGAGTCCCGAACAGCTTGATGTTACCGATGTAACGGCTGCTGATGTCGCCTTCATTAGCGATAGCGCCAACGATGTGACGAACTTCAACGCCATCATCACGGCCCACTTCGATGCGGTACAGTTCCATATCGCCAGCATCACGACGCTCACGACGTGGACGATCTTCACCACCACGCTCTGGACGGTCGCCGCGCGGGCCACGATCATTACGGTCGCCACGACGTTCGAAGCGATCGTCACGCTCTTTGAATTCGCGACGTGGGCGCATCGGTGCATCTGGTGGCAGGATCAGAGGACGTTCACCCTGAGCCATTTTCAGCAGTGCTGCAGCCAGCGTTTCGATGTCCAGCTCTTCTTCAGCAGAAGGCTGAATTTTAGCCAGCAGGCCACGGTACAGATCCAGATCGCTGCTTTCCAGCTGCTGCTGAACTTTAGCGGCGAATTTAGCCAGACGACGCTCACCCAGCAGATCTGCGTTTGGCAGTTCTACTTCAGGAATCGTCAGCTTCATGGTGCGTTCGATGTTGCGCAGCAGGCGACGCTCACGGTTCTCAACGAACAGCAGCGCACGGCCAGCACGGCCAGCACGACCGGTACGGCCGATACGGTGAACGTAAGACTCGGAGTCCATCGGGATGTCGTAGTTAACAACCAGGCTGATACGCTCCACGTCCAGGCCACGGGCCGCAACGTCGGTGGCGATCAGGATGTCCAGACGACCATCTTTCAGGCGCTCCAGGGTCTGCTCACGCAGCGCCTGGTTCATGTCCCCGTTCAGCGCGGCGCTGTTGTAACCGCTACGCTCCAGCGCTTCAGCCACTTCCAGGGTCGCGTTTTTGGTACGAACGAAAATGATCGCCGCATCAAAATCTTCTGCTTCCAGGAAACGAACCAGCGCTTCGTTTTTACGCATGCCATAAACAGACCAGAAGCTCTGGCTGATGTCCGGGCGAGTAGTTACGCTGGACTGAATACGCACTTCCTGAGGATCTTTCATGAAGCGACGGGTAATGCGACGAATCGCTTCCGGCATAGTAGCAGAGAACAGCGCGGTCTGATGTTCGGCCGGGATCTGCGCCATGATGGTTTCAACGTCTTCGATGAAGCCCATACGCAGCATTTCATCCGCTTCATCCAGCACCAGACCTTTCAGGCCGGACAGGTTCAGGGTACCGCGTTTCAGGTGGTCAAGCAGACGCCCTGGGGTACCCACAACAATCTGAGGTCCCTGACGCAGAGCGCGCAGCTGCACGTCATAACGCTGGCCGCCGTAAAGGGCCACAACGTTCACGCCGTGCATGTGTTTAGAGAAATCCGTCATGGCTTCAGCAACCTGAACCGCCAGTTCGCGGGTCGGGGCCAGCACCAGAATTTGTGGTGCTTTCAGCTCAGGATCGAGGTTGTTCAGCAGCGGCAGGGAAAACGCTGCAGTTTTACCGCTACCAGTCTGGGCCATACCCAGAACGTCACGGCCATTCAGCAGGTGTGGGATACACTCAGCCTGAATTGGTGATGGCTTTTCGTAGCCCAGATCGTTCAGGGCCTGAATGATAGAGGCATGCAGCCCCAGATCAGAAAAAGTAGTTTCGATGATATCAGTCATGTAGTACATGTGCCTCGTTGATGGCGGCCAGTCTACGTAACTCATCGTGAAATTGATCTGCAATTTTCATTGAAAAGTGTGAACCGGCTCAAATTTGATTGATTAACGAACAAAAACGCCCTCACCCGTGAAGGTGATGACTTTAGTTAAAAAGTTTATGGGACGATCGTTGTTCGTCAGCTATTGCTGGTCCGATTCTGCCAGGTCGTCATGCTCCTGGCCCAAGAGCGCTAATTCCAACAATGCATAACGATGCTCAACGTAGTTGTGTACGTTGTTAGCAACCGCTAACTTGAACAGTGCCTTGGCGCTGTCCTTATCCCCCAGACTTAGGTAGTACTTACCTAAATAGAAGTTGGTTTCACTGAGATGCTCAGCGAGCGAGGTGTTATCCGTTGCGTCCGCCTTGAGGCGTTCCATTAGCTCTTTTTCGCTAATGTTGCCCAGGTAGAACTCGACAATATTCCATCCCCATTGCTCTCTATCCGATTTCTCGAGACGCTGTTGTAGCGCCACTTTGGCCTGTTTTTCGTCTAAATTGCGTTCAGCAATATAGAGCCACAGGCTACGGAAAGGATCGTTGGGATCGTCTTGATAAAACGCCAGCAGATCATCTTGCGCTAAACGATAACGACCACCGTAATAGAGGGCGATACCGCGATTTAAGTGCGCGTAGTTGTAAGTTGGATCAAGCTCAAGTACAGAATCAAACGCTTCATAGGCAGCATCAAAATTGCCTGCCTGCGTTAAATAAATGCCTAAGTAATTGAATACTTCAGGCATATCGGGACGGATGGCCAGCGCTTGTGAAAAATCATTCCGCGCCAGAGCCCTCAGACCGAGGCTATCATACAACACTCCGCGCTCATATAAAAGCTGTGCGCGTTCGTCATCGGTTAAAGCCCGACTGGCAAGTATTTGTTCCATGCGTGCCAGAATCACTTCCTGCTGCAGCGTAGGCTGCAATGGCACCGCTAATACTTCGTTCTTACGCCAGGCAGAGTTGCTGCATCCGGCCAGCGTGATAGCTGTCGCAACGAAACACCAGCGCAAAAAAGGCTTCATTTCCTACTCCCGAAGACAACAAATGGATGAACGTCCTGTCCCCCGGCTGCAAACGAGACATCCTGTCCCGTAACAAACAGCTCTCCATGTCACCATGGAGAGCTTAATTGGCAAACCTTACTCAGCTTCTGGCGCGGCTGGTGCTGCACCTTCTGCCGGAGACTGCTCGGTTGCTTCTTTAATGCTTAAACGGACGCGGCCCTGACGGTCAACTTCCAGTACTTTCACCGGAACTTCCTGACCCATCTGCAGATAGTCAGTCACTTTCTCTACGCGCTTATCAGCGATTTGAGAGATGTGAACCAGACCTTCTTTACCGCCGCCGATAGCAACAAACGCACCGAAATCAACGATACGAGTGACTTTACCGTTATAGATACGGCCCACTTCGATTTCCGCGGTGATCTCTTCGATACGACGGATAGCGTGTTTCGCTTTGTCACCGTCGGTCGCTGCGATTTTAACGGTACCGTCATCTTCGATTTCGATGGTGGTGCCGGTTTCTTCGGTCAGCGCACGAATCACAGCCCCACCCTTACCGATCACGTCTTTGATCTTGTCTGGGTTGATTTTGATGGTGTGAATACGTGGTGCGAACTCAGAGATATCGCCACGAGGTGCATCGATAGCCTGTTCCATCACGCCCAGAATGTGCAGACGCGCACCCTTAGCCTGGTTCAGAGCCACCTGCATGATTTCGCGGGTGATACCTTCGATTTTGATATCCATCTGCAGCGCAGAGATACCTTCACGGCTACCGGCTACTTTGAAGTCCATGTCGCCCAGGTGATCTTCGTCACCCAGAATGTCGGACAGAACCACGAAGTTGTCGCCTTCTTTCACCAGGCCCATTGCGATACCCGCAACGGCGGCTTTGATTGGCACACCTGCATCCATCAGTGCCAGAGAAGCACCACACACGGAGGCCATGGAAGAAGAACCGTTAGATTCGGTGATTTCAGAAACCACACGAACGGTGTACGGGAATTTATCAGCTTCTGGCATAACGGCCAGAACGCCACGCTTCGCCAGACGGCCGTGACCAATTTCACGACGCTTAGGCGAACCTACCATCCCGGTCTCGCCTACGGAGTACGGAGGGAAGTTGTAGTGGAACAGGAAGCTGTCAGTGCGCTCGCCCATCAGCTCGTCCAGCGTCTGTGCGTCACGTGCGGTACCCAGCGTTGCGGTAACCAGCGCCTGAGTTTCACCACGGGTGAACAGTGCAGAACCGTGAGTACGCGGCAGAACGCCAGTACGAACGTCCAGGCCACGAATCATGTCTTTCTCACGGCCATCGATGCGCAGCTCGCCTGCCAGAATACGGCTACGAACAACGTTTTTCTCGATAGCGTGCAGAATGTCAGACAGTTCGCCAGCATCCAGAGATTCGTCTTCTGCGGTCAGCGTCGCGATAACGTCAGCTTTGATGACGTCAACCTGGGCATAACGCTCTTGCTTCTCAGTGATGCGGTAAGCATCGCTCAGGCGGGATTCAGCCAGTGCGGCAACGCGCGCATTCAGCGCTTCGTTCACAGCTTCTGGCTGCCAGTCCCAACGTGGTTTACCGGCTTCGGCAACCAGCGCGTTGATTTCTTTGATGACAATCTGCTGCTGATCGTGGCCGAAGACAACGGCGCCCAGCATCTGGTCTTCGCTCAGCAGTTCAGCTTCGGATTCAACCATCAGCACTGCGCTTTCGGTACCGGCAACAACCAAGTCCAGCTTGCTGGTTTTCAGCTCTTCGGCAGTTGGGTTCAGCACGTACTGGTCATTGATGTAACCAACGCGAGCGGCACCGATTGGGCCGTTAAACGGAATACCGGACAGGCTCAGCGCTGCAGAAGCACCGATCATGGCTACGATATCAGGGTGAACCTGTGGGTTTACGGAAACAACGGTGGCGATAACCTGCACTTCGTTGACGAAACCTTCAGGGAACAGCGGGCGAACCGGGCGGTCAATCAGACGCGCAATCAGGGTTTCGCCTTCGCTTGGACGGCCTTCACGACGGAAGAAGCTACCTGGGATACGACCAGCAGCGTAGGTACGCTCCTGATAGTTAACGGTCAGCGGGAAGAAGTCCTGGCCTGGCTTGGCTTTTTTCTGGCCAACAACGGTAACGAATACCGCGGTGTCATCCATGCTTACCATTACAGCAGCGGTAGCCTGGCGAGCCATCATGCCGGTTTCAAGCGTGACCGTATGCTGGCCATACTGGAATTTACGAACGATCGGATTCAGCAAAATAAGATCCTTTAAAATGACGGGCAGCACGTGGCTTCACGCGCCGCCGTTGGTACCCGACCTTCATCGCATCCTCGCGACTAATGACAATCCTAACCCGCTCTGACGGGTAAAGCCTCTCATTAGCCGCGCGAACCTCTGCAATAAAGATCACACTCAGCAACAATACATTAGTTTCCATAGAATTGCTGCCGTCTGGTTGAAAAAAGGGGCCCTTACAGGCCCCTTTTTCTGAAACTCGCAAGAACTAGCGACGCAGACCCAGGCGCTCGATCAGGCCAGTGTAACGTGCTACATCTTTACGTTTCAGGTAGTCGAGCAGTTTACGACGCTGAGAAACCATACGCAGCAGACCACGACGGCTGTGGTGATCTTTTTTGTGCTCTGCAAAGTGACCCTGCAGGTGGTTAATCTGTGCAGTCAGCAGTGCAACCTGAACTTCGGTAGAACCGCTGTCGTTAGTACCACGACCAAACTCGGAAACGATTTTAGCTTTAGCTTCAACGCTTAGAGACATTTTCAACTCCAACATTATAGATAAATAAACAGGGTGCCGATCTCTAATTCAGCAACCCCAGTGCACGTCTGAACCAGTTGTTAAACAATGGGCCAGCCGTTAAGCCGCGCTATTTTACCTGTAGCGCCCTTTTACCGCAAGGTAGCGACAAAAGTCAGACGGGATATTCGACGACCAGGCGACGCGGAGCAACCCGGCCCTCACCATCGATTTCACCCATGCCGATAAACTTCTTCTCTTCGCCTTCAGTGACGCGCACCAGCCCTTCGGCTTGAACGCCAGCCACCCGAACTGGATTACCGTTTTTAAAGTAGACGGCTACTTCAGGCAGCAAATTCACCAGCGGGAAATCTGAGGCAGGGCTATCCATCGGCATCAGCAACGGATCCAGCATCTCCGCAGGCTCGCGCTCCTGTCGATGCGCCTGTTCAACCAGCTCGTTGAGCTGCTCCAGAGTGACCATGCGCTCAATCGGATATTTACTTACAGCCAGGCGACGCAGGAAAATAACATGCGCTCCGCAGCCAAGTTTTTCACCGAGATCGTCAACGATCGTACGAATGTACGTTCCCTTAGAGCAGTGAACTTCCAGCTCCAGCTCATCCCCTTCATGGCGAATAAACAGCAGCTCATACACCGTGATAGGGCGAGCTTCACGTTCAACTTCAATACCCGCGCGCGCATATTCGTACAGGGGCTTACCCTGATGCTTAAGCGCAGAGTACATCGATGGAACCTGCTCGGTATCCCCGCGAAAGCTCTCCAACGCAGCAGCAAGCTGCCCGGCGCTAAAGCTAATTGGGCGCTCCTGGACCACAATGCCGTCGGCATCAGATGTGTCCGTGCGCTGCCCAAGTTTGGCAATCACGCGATAACGTTTGTCGGAATCCAGCAGATACTGGGAGAACTTCGTCGCTTCACCAAGACAAATCGGCAGCATACCGGTCGCCAGAGGATCCAACGCCCCGGTATGACCTGCGCGGTTTGCGTTATAAAGACGTTTTACTTTTTGTAATGCGTCGTTGGACGAAAGGCCCTGAGGCTTATCGAGCAACAGTACACCATGAATATCACGACCACGACGACGAGGACGACTCATCAATCCTCCTTGCTGTCGTCCGTATTCACGCGACGCTCGTCATCATGACGGATGACATTGGAAACCAGGTTAGACATGCGCATCCCTTCAACCAGCGAGTTATCGTAGAAGAAGGTCAGTTCCGGCACGATACGCAGACGCATAGCCTTACCCACCAGGGTGCGGATATAGCCCGATGCATCCTGCAGAACTTTGATGCCTTCTTTGATGGCATCTTCGTCTTTGTCGTTCAGGAAGGTCACAAATACTTTGGCATACGCCAGGTCACGGGAGACTTCGACCCCAGAAACGGTGGTCATCATGCCCAGACGCGGGTCTTTAATTTCGCGCTGCAGGATAATGGCAATTTCTTTCTGCAATTCCTGAGAAACGCGCTGCGGGCGACCAAATTCTTTCGCCATAATAATTTCTCCAGACAAAACGGGGGGCACACGGCCCCCCTAAGATAATTGATGCGGTACGGCTATCAGGAGATGGTACGCTTGATCTCGATAATTTCGAAGACTTCGATCATATCGCCCACGCGCACGTCGTTGTAGTTCTTAACGCCGATACCACATTCCATGCCGTTACGGACTTCGCTTGCGTCATCTTTGAAGCGGCGCAGGGATTCCAGCTCGCCTTCATAGATAACCACGTTGTCGCGCAGTACGCGGATTGGGTTGTGACGTTTCACCACACCTTCGGTAACCATACAGCCAGCAATCGCGCCAAACTTCGGTGATTTGAAGACATCACGAACTTCAGCCAGGCCGATGATCTGCTGTTTCAGCTCTGGAGACAGCATACCGCTCATCGCCGCTTTCACTTCGTCAATCAGGTTATAGATGACGGAGTAGTAGCGCAGATCCAGGCTTTCAGCTTCAATCACGCGGCGTGCAGAAGCGTCGGCACGGACGTTGAAGCCAACCAGAATAGCGTTGGATGCTGCAGCCAGTGTTGCGTCAGTTTCGGTGATCCCACCCACGCCGGAGCCGATGATTTTAACTTTAACTTCATCGGTAGACAGTTTCAGCAGGGAGTCGCTGATCGCTTCCACAGAACCCTGAACGTCGGCTTTCAGCACGATATTCACTTCGGACACTTCGCCTTCGGTCATGTTGGCGAACATGTTTTCCAGTTTGGATTTCTGCTGACGAGCCAATTTAACTTCACGGAATTTACCCTGACGATACAGAGCAACTTCACGGGCTTTCTTCTCGTCACGAACAACGGTCACTTCGTCACCTGCGGCAGGTACGCCGGACAGGCCGAGGATCTCAACAGGAATAGAAGGACCCGCTTCGGTCACTTCACGGCCCATTTCGTCACGCATCGCACGCACGCGGCCATACTCGAAGCCACACAGAACGATATCGCCTTTGTTCAGGGTACCTTCACGCACCAGAACGGTTGCAACCGGACCACGACCTTTATCCAGGAAGGATTCGATGACCACACCGCTTGCCATACCTTTACGGACAGCTTTCAGCTCCAGGACTTCGGCCTGCAGCAGGATGGCATCCAGCAGGTCGTCGATGCCGGTACCGGCTTTCGCAGAAACGTGGATGAACTGGCTTTCGCCGCCCCACTCTTCCGGCATGATGCCGTACTGGGACAGTTCGTTTTTAACGCGATCTGGATCGGCTTCTGGCTTATCGATTTTGTTCACCGCGACGACTACCGGTACCTGCGCCGCTTTTGCGTGCTGGATAGCTTCGATAGTCTGTGGCATCACGCCATCGTCAGCGGCAACAACCAGAACAACGATATCCGTTGCCTGAGCACCACGAGCACGCATAGAGGTAAACGCTGCGTGACCTGGGGTATCCAGGAAGGTGACCATGCCGTTGTCGGTTTCTACGTGGTAAGCACCGATGTGCTGGGTAATACCACCCGCTTCGCCGGAAGCAACTTTAGTAGAACGAATGTAGTCGAGCAGAGAGGTTTTACCGTGGTCAACGTGACCCATAATGGTCACAACCGGTGCACGGGTCTCTGCCGCAGCGCCTGTATCACGGTCGCTCATTACCGCTTCTTCCAGCTCGTTCTCACGACGCAGGATAACTTTGTGGCCCATCTCCTCAGCAACCAACTGAGCGGTTTCCTGATCGATAACCTGGTTGATGGTCGCCATTGCACCCAGCTTCATCATCGCTTTGATGACCTGAGAGCCTTTAACTGCCATTTTGTTAGCCAATTCAGCAACGCTGATGGTTTCACCAATCACAACGTCACGGTTAACGGCCTGCGCTGGCTTGGTGAAGCTCTGCTGCAGGCTGCTTGGCTTACGCTTGCCTTTGCCACCGCGAACGGCTGCGCGAGCTTCTTCGCGATCAGCTTTAGACTCGCCGTGCTTACCGCCAGCTTTTTTCTGACGTGGTGCTTTCGCTGCAGTACGGCCACGACCACGGCCGCCTTCAACTTCACGGTCGTTTTCGTCTTCCGCCTGGCGAGCGTGCTGGGAAGTGGTGACGTGATAGTCAGACTTATCGTCTTCTACCTTCTCCTGCTCTTCCCAAACGCCAGCGTTAGCTTCAGCCATTTTACGGGCTTCTTCCGCCACACGACGGGCGTCTTCTTCAAGTTTGCGACGGGCTTCTTCTTCAGCTTTGCGCTTCAGTTCAGCAGCTTCCGCTTCACGGCGAGCCTTCTCGGCGTGGGCGGCTTTCGTCATTTCATCAGTTTGTTGATTGCTCACTTTGTCTTTTTCCGCAGCTTCACGTTTCGCTTTATCAGCGGCTTCGCGCTTAGCTTGTTCTTCAGCTTCACGCTTAGCTTTTTCTTGTGCCGCACGTTTGGCAGCTTCCTCTGCCTCACGCTGGGCTTGCTCTTCCGCTTCACGCTGCGCCTGTTCTTCCGCTGCAAGGCGCTCTGCCTCTTGCGGATCACGTTTCACAAAGGTGCGCTTCTTGCGGACTTCGATTTGTACCGATTTACTTTTCCCACCGGTACCTGGAATGTTTAAAGTACTGCGCGTTTTGCGCTGTAAAGTCAACTTGTCTGGACCTGAACCATGCTCATGATTCAGGTGTGCCAGGAGCGTTTGTTTCTCTTGCGCCGAAACGGAGTCGTCAGCAGACTTCGGGATCCCTGCATCAGCAAATTGCTGTACCAGGCGGTCCACGGAGGTCTGAATCTCTGCGGCCAGCGCTTTTACGGTTACATCTGTCATGCTGTTCCTTCCTGCTACAGTTTATTACGCTTCGCCGCCAAACCAGCAAATGTTACGCGCTGCCATGATCAATTCGCCGGCTTTCTCGTCCGTTAAGCCTTCGATATCAGACAGATCGTCAACACCTTGCTCGGCAAGGTCTTCCAGCGAGCTAACACCACGAGCAGCCAGTTTAAAGGCCAGCGGGCGATCCATACCGTCGAGGTTCAGCAAGTCCTCGGTAGGTTTTTTATCGCCAAGACTCTCTTCTTGCGCCAGAGCCAGTGTGGTGAGCGCGTTTTTAGCGCGATCGCGTAATGCTTCCACGGTGTCTTCATCAAGGCCGTCGATTTCCAGCAGCTCGTTCATTGGCACATAGGCCAGTTCTTCAAGCGTGGAGAAACCTTCTTCGACCAACACGGTGGCGAAATCCTCGTCAATGTCGAGGTATTTGGTAAAGGTATCAATAGCCGCATGCGCTTCAGCCTGATGTTTAGCCTGCAGGTCATCAACGGTCATGACGTTGAGTTCCCAGCCGCTCAGCTGTGATGCCAGGCGAACGTTCTGACCGTTACGGCCAATGGCCTGGGCCAGGTTGCCTGCCTCTACCGCGATATCCATCGTATGTTTGTCTTCATCGACAACAATGGATGCTACGTCAGCCGGTGCCATTGCGTTGATAACAAACTGTGCCGGGTTGTCGTCCCACAGTACGATATCAATACGCTCACCGCCTAACTCAGTAGAAACCGCCTGAACGCGCGCACCACGCATACCAACGCATGCACCGACCGGGTCGATACGCTTGTCGTTTGTTTTCACGGCGATTTTGGCACGAGAGCCAGGATCGCGTGCAGCGGCTTTAATTTCGATAACTTCTTCACCGATTTCCGGCACTTCAATGCGGAACAGTTCGATCAGCATTTCAGGTTTAGAGCGGCTAACGAACAGCTGCGCACCGCGAGCTTCAGGACGCACTGCGTACAGCACGCCGCGAATACGGTCACCCGGACGGAAGTTTTCGCGTGGCAGCATATCTTCACGCAGAATCACGGCTTCAGCGTTGCTGCCGAGATCCAGAGAGATGTTGTCACGGTTAACCTTTTTCACCACGCCAGTGATGATCTCACCTTCATGCTCGCGGAACTGATCGACTACCATCGCGCGTTCTGCTTCGCGAACTTTCTGCACGATAACCTGTTTAGCGGTCTGGGTAGTGATACGGTCAAAGGTTACGGATTCAATCTGATCTTCAACGTATTCACCCACGGTGAACGCTGGATCTTCAAACTGAGCCGCTTCAAGAGTGATTTCACGCGTAGGTTGAGTCACTTCTTCAACGATAACCCAACGACGGAAGGTATCGAAATCACCGCTTTTGCGGTCGATTTCAACGCGAACGTCAATCTCTTGCTCGTATTTTTTCTTGGTCGCCGTTGCCAGTGCACTTTCCAGCGCTTCGAAAATTTTCTCACGCGGCAGCGCTTTTTCGTTGGAAACTGCTTCAACAACAGCCAAAATTTCTTTGTTCATCCTGGGTTTTCACCTCAATCCAAACTATTAAAAGTGGGGTACCAGGTTCGCTTTCTGGATGTTGCTCAGCGCGAACACTTCGTCTTTTCCTTCGACCGTTACCGTGATCATCTCACCGTCTACGGCTTTAATAATACCCTGCCATTTGCGGCGGTTTTGCACAGCCATACGCAGGACAATGCTCACTTCTTCGCCGGTAAAACGAACGTAGTGTTCTGCAGTGAACATTGGGCGATCGAGGCCAGGTGAGGACACTTCCAGGTTATAGGCCACGGTGATGGGATCTTCGACATCCAGTACGGCACTGACCTGGTGACTGACATCAGCACAATCATCAACATTGATGCCATCTTCACTATCAATATAGATGCGCAGCGTAGACGTGCGGCCCCGAACGAATTCGATGCCCACAAGTTCATAGCCCAGTGCTTCGACCGGTGCTGAAATCATCTCTGTTAATTTTTGCTCTAATGTGGACAAGCCCACCCCCAAGACATAAAAAAAGGGCATATAGCCCAGTTATTCTAAAGTCAGATAACAAAAAACCCCGATAAATCGGGGCTTTATATAACTGAACCCTGTATGCCGCAACTGCGGCCCGGACACCGTCCAGGAGAATTTTTTTCTAAATTCTTCGCGAAGGCACCGAAACTGGTGTTCACAGTATATTTGAAAAAGAACTCTCAGGGAAAGTGGTTGCGGGGGCCGGATTTGAACCGACGACCTTCGGGTTATGAGCCCGACGAGCTACCAGGCTGCTCCACCCCGCGTCCGAAAACGTGGCAAATACTACGCCAGAATTGCATTAAATGCAAGAATTGCTAGGATTTGGTACCGAGGACGGGACTTGAACCCGTAAGCCCAATCGGGCACTACCACCTCAAGGTAGCGTGTCTACCAATTCCACCACCTCGGCACTCTTTGAACACGGCAACCTTCATGTTACCGCATTGAAGCTGACAAACTTACTGTGGGATATCGCTGCTCGGCTTGGTAGGTGCCGCTGGCGCAGTCTGCTCAGTTTGTGCTGGCTGACTCAAATTTTCCCACTCACTTCCTTTACTGGTTTTATTGGTGCTGAGGTTACCCAGAACCAGGCTCAGGATAAAGAACAACGTTGCGAGCACACCGGTCATGCGGGTCATGAAGTTACCAGAACCACTTGAACCGAATAACGTAGCGGAAGCGCCTGCTCCGAAGGAGGCTCCCATATCAGCGCCTTTACCTTGCTGCAGCATGATGAGACCTACAAGGCCTAACGCTACAATAAGGAAAACAACCAAAAGAGCTTCGTACATAATCAACCTGTTCCTTGCGGGGTTACCGCACGCCAATTGCTTCAAACCAGTTAAGCGGATACGTTTGTCATTACCCACTGAAGCGGGTGAGAATACTAACCAAAGCCAGACAGGTGCGCAAGGGCAATTTATTCACAATGCACTGACTGCGGAAAAAAACAGCAAACGAGTCACTTTCTCTGAAGAAACAGGCGGCAACTGCCGCCTTTTCAATCAGTTTGCGATAACCAATGTATTAAACGGCTTTTACTGCATCTGCGATTTGGTGAGCAAAAGAAGTCACCTGAGCTTCATCCTCACCCTCAACCATCACGCGAATGAGTGGCTCCGTTCCGGATTTACGCAGCAACACCCGACCACGGTTGCCCAATGCAGCTTCCACTTCAGCCGTAACGCGTTTGACCTCTTCGTTTTCAAGAGGATCGCCGCTGCCTGCGGTAAAGCGAACGTTAACCAGAATCTGCGGGAAGAGCTTCATCCCGCTACACAGATCGTGCAGGCTCATGTGGTTACGAACCATTGCGGTGAGTACTTGTAACCCTGCGATGATACCGTCGCCAGTCGTCGTTTGATCAAGAAGAATAACGTGCCCTGAGTTTTCAGCCCCAATCCGCCAGCCTTTCTCCTGCAGTTTTTCCAGCACATAGCGGTCACCGACTTTGGCACGAGCAAATGGAATGCCCAACTGCTTCAGCGCCACTTCAAGCCCCATATTGCTCATTAGCGTACCCACGGCACCGCCGCGTAGTTGCCCCTGACGCAATCCTTCCCGGGCAATAATATAAAGGATCTGATCGCCATCGACTTTATGCCCCAGGTTATCCACCATGATCACCCGGTCACCGTCACCGTCAAACGCAATGCCGAGGTCGGCTTTTTCCGCCAGCACGCGTTCTTGCAGCATACGCACATCCGTCGCACCGCATTTTTCATTAATGTTCACTCCATCTGGCTCACAGCCGATGGCAATGACTTTTGCGCCTAGCTCACGCAATACATTAGGTGCGATGTGATAAGTCGCGCCGTTGGCGCAGTCTACGACGATTTTGAGGCCATTCAGGCTCAGTTCATTCGGGAACGTGCCTTTACAGAATTCAATATAGCGACCTGCTGCATCAACAATACGGCTGGCTTTACCCAACTCTGCCGAATCCACACAGGTGATCTCTTTTTCCATCTCAGCTTCAATAGCTTCTTCGACTTCATCCGGCAGTTTAGTCCCGTCGATGGAGAAGAATTTGATGCCGTTGTCATAGAATGGATTGTGTGAAGCGGAGATAACAATGCCGGCTTCCGCGCGGAATGTACGGGTTAAGTAAGCAACCGCAGGCGTAGGCATTGGCCCGGTGAAAGACGCGGACAATCCGGCTGCTGCCAGACCCGCTTCCAGTGCAGACTCCAGCATGTAGCCGGAAATTCGCGTGTCCTTACCAATAATAATTTTACGCGAACCGTGACGCGCGAGGACTTTGCCCGCAGCCCAGCCCAGTTTCAGAACGAAATCAGGGGTTATAGGCGCATCGCCCACGCGACCACGAATACCATCGGTGCCAAAATATTTACGGTTACTCATAGTATTTGTTTTCCTTCACTGAAAGCGTAGCTTCGACCACGCGCATAGCTTCAACAGTCTCTTTTACGTCATGGACGCGAAGAATTTGAGCCCCCTGCATCGCAGCAATCACCGCACAGGCCAGGCTACCGCTCAGGCGTTGATCCGGGCCAACATTCAGCAGTTGCCCGACCATCGATTTACGGGACATTCCTACCAGCAGCGGCATACCATAGTGATGAAATTCAGAAAGGCGAGCCAATAACTGATAATTGTGGGTGAGATTCTTACCGAAACCAAAGCCCGGGTCGAGCAGCAATTTATCTTTTGAGATCCCTGCGGCCTCACAGCGGGCAATGTGCTCCACAAAGAAGCGATTCACATCGGCAAATACGTCATCGTACTGTGGCGCCTGTTGCATCGTTTTCGGTTCACCCTGCATATGCATCAGGCAAACGGGGAGCCCCGTTTCCGCAGCAGCAGCTAGCGCACCAGGTTCCGTTAAGGAACGAATATCGTTGATAAGATGTGCCCCCACTCGTGCAGATTCGCGAATAACTTCGGCTTTTGATGTATCCACCGAAACCCAGACTTCAAAACGTTGAGCGATCGCTTCGACCACCGGAATAACGCGCTCAAGTTCTTCTTCTGTGCTCACCTCTGCCGCACCAGGCCGGGTTGACTCTCCGCCAACATCAATGATTGTGGCTCCGGCATTGATCATCGCGTTTGCATGCTTGAGGGCTTCAACCAGAGAATTGTGCTGCCCCCCGTCGGAAAAAGAGTCCGGCGTGACGTTTAAAATCCCCATGACGTGAGGATGCGAGAGATCCAGCGTGGAGCCTTGCGCGGTGAGTTTCATTCTTCTTCCTTTGCGTTCGTCTTAGGCTGTACAAAAACAAAAACCCCGGGGCAAGCCCGGGGTTCATAGATTACTGCAAAAACATCAGTCGTGAGCGTCTTATTTGTCGCCCAGTTGCTCTGACATCGTGTTACCTGGATTTGGCGTGCGCGGTTCATCAACCGGGCGTGGCGCATTCGGGGTACCGTTGTTGTCAGAGTTATTGCTGTTTTTGCTCGCATCTTCCCAACCTGCTGGCGGACGCACTTCGCGGCGCGCCATCAGGTCGTCAATCTGCGGGGCATCGATGGTTTCATACTTCATCAATGCGTCTTTCATGGTGTGCAGAATATCCATGTTCTCATTCAGCAACTGGCGAGCACGAGCATAGTTGCGTTCAATCAGGGACTTAACTTCCTGATCGATGATACGCGCGGTCTCATCAGACATATGCTTCGCTTTTGCCACTGAACGGCCCAGGAATACTTCACCATCTTCTTCCGCATACAGCAGCGGACCAAGTTTGTCGGAGAAGCCCCACTGGGTCACCATGTTACGCGCCAGGTTAGTCGCCACTTTAATGTCGTTCGACGCACCGGTAGAAACATGTTCTGGCCCGTAGATAATCTCTTCAGCCAGACGACCGCCATACAGCGTGGAAATCTGACTTTCCAGTTTCTGACGGCTGGCGCTGATTGCGTCGCCTTCAGGCAGGAAGAAAGTCACACCCAGCGCACGGCCGCGAGGGATAATCGTCACTTTGTGTACCGGATCGTGTTCCGGTACCAGGCGACCGATAATCGCATGGCCAGCTTCGTGATATGCGGTTGATTCTTTCTGCGCTTCCGTCATCACCATGGAGCGGCGTTCTGCACCCATCATGATTTTGTCTTTCGCTTTCTCGAATTCAACCATCGAAACCACGCGCTTGTTACCGCGAGCAGCAAACAGCGCTGCTTCGTTTACCAGGTTGGCCAGATCGGCACCGGAGAAGCCAGGCGTACCACGAGCGATAATTGCAGCGTCGATGTCCGGAGCAAGCGGTACGCGGCGCATATGCACTTTCAGGATCTGCTCACGACCACGAACATCCGGCAGGCCGACAACAACCTGACGGTCGAAACGGCCTGGACGCAGCAACGCAGGGTCAAGCACGTCAGGGCGGTTAGTTGCCGCAATAACGATGATCCCTTCATTGCCTTCAAAGCCATCCATCTCAACCAGCATCTGGTTCAGGGTTTGCTCACGTTCGTCGTGACCGCCACCCAGACCAGCACCACGCTGACGACCGACGGCATCGATTTCATCGATAAAGATAATGCACGGTGCCGCTTTTTTGGCCTGTTCGAACATGTCACGCACACGGGATGCACCAACACCAACGAACATTTCAACAAAGTCAGAACCGGAAATTGTGAAGAACGGTACTTTCGCTTCACCAGCAATCGCTTTTGCCAGCAGCGTTTTACCCGTACCCGGAGGGCCGACCATCAGCACGCCTTTCGGGATTTTACCGCCCAGTTTCTGGAAGCGGCTTGGCTCACGGAGGTATTCAACCAGCTCACCCACCTCTTCTTTCGCTTCATCACAGCCAGCGACGTCAGCAAAGGTAGTTTTGATTTGGTCTTCCGTTAACATGCGCGCCTTGCTCTTACCGAACGACATGGCACCTTTGCCACCGCCGCCCTGCATTTGGCGCATAAAGAAGATCCAGACCCCAATCAGCAGCAGCATTGGGAACCAGGAAATGAAGATAGTTGCCAGCAGACTCTGCTCTTCAGGCGGCTCGCCCACAACTTTCACATTCTTGGTAATCAGATTATCAAGCAGCTTGGGATCATTAACGGGGATGTAAGTCGTGTATCGGTTACTATCTTTCTTGGTAACGTTGATTTCACGTCCGTTGATGCGCGCTTCGCGAACCTGGTCCTGATTAACTTCAGACAGGAAAGTGGAGTAATCCACCCTACGGCCATTTGACTCGCTGGGCCCAAAGCTCTGGAATACCGACATTAGCACAACGGCAATGACCAGCCAGAGTATTAGGTTTTTCGCCATGTCACTCAAGGGATTAACCTCATATTACAACTGTGTTAACAAACAGCGTCAGGGTACTATAGTTTGCGCCCGGTCGCTACAATGTACACTTCACGTGAGCGGGCACGAGAAGAGTCCGGCTTACGAACTTTAACCGTCGTAAACAGGGAGCGAATTTCTCGCAGGTATTCATCGAAACCTTCGCCCTGAAACACTTTCACTACAAAACTACCGCCCGGCGCCAGTACGTCCCGACACATTTCCAGTGCCAGTTCAACCAAGTACATAGCGCGGGGAATATCGACTGCCGGTGTCCCGCTCATGTTTGGCGCCATATCTGACATGACAACCTGCACTTTACTGTCACCAACACGTTCCAGCAGGGCCTTGACGACTAATTCATCACGAAAATCGCCCTGAAGGAAGTCCACACCAACGATAGGATCCATTGGTAAAAGATCGCAAGCGATGATTCGCCCCTGATTCCCGATTTGCGTCACGACATATTGTGACCACCCGCCGGGTGCAGCACCAAGATCAACAATAGTCATTCCTGGCTTAAAAAGTTTGTCACTTTGCTGTATTTCATCAAGTTTAAACCAGGCACGGGACCGCAACCCCTTTTTCTGTGCCTGTTGAACATATTTATCGCTAAAGTGTTCCTGCAGCCAGCGACTGGAGCTGGCAGAACGCTTCTTACCTGTCATCTCAATATCCAACTTTGTTCATCGTGAATAGCAGGCTAACTAACAATCAGCACAGCCGATTTGGCGATACACTGGAGATGGCGGTAGAATGAACCGTTTTCAATCCCAACGTAAGCAAAAAATACGATGAATCTGAGTACTAAACAAAAACAGCACCTAAAAGGTCTGGCCCATCCGCTCAAGCCGGTGGTTATGCTTGGCAATAATGGTTTGACCGAAGGGGTACTGGCCGAGATTGAACAAGCGCTTGAGCACCATGAATTAATCAAGGTGAAGATCGCAACGGAAGATCGCGAAAACAAAACCTTAATTGTGGATGCCATCGTGCGGGAAACCGGCGCCTGTAACGTACAGGTCATCGGTAAAACGCTGGTGCTCTATCGCCCTTCTAAAGAGCGTAAGATTTCTCTGCCGAAATAAGCAGAGGTGTGCAAAATGCCACGCTATGTTCGTTGATAAAAGGCCGCTATGCGGCCTTTTTCTTTTCTTTACAATACGCCAACCCTTTAGTGGGCGTAGTAAAAATTACAGATATTCTACCTTTAAGATTTCAAATTCGACATCGCCACCCGGCGTGCGAATTACGACAACATCATCGCATTCTTTACCCACAAGACCGCGAGCAATAGGCGAATTTACAGAGATAAGATTCTTTTTAAAATCAGCCTCATCGTCGCCAACGATGCGATAAGTAAGCTCTTCGTCATTGTCCAGGTTCAGTACTGTTACGGTAGTACCAAAAATCACACGGCCATTATTTGGCATTCTTGTGACATCGATCACCTGAGCATTAGAAAGCTTAGCTTCGATATCCTGGATGCGGCCTTCACAAAAACCCTGCTGCTCACGCGCGGCATGATATTCAGCATTTTCTTTCAGATCGCCATGTTCACGAGCTTCGGCAATGGCAGCAATGATTTCAGGACGGCGAACGGATTTCAGGAAATCCAGTTCTTCGCGAAGTTGTTCAGCGCCACGTAAGGTCATCGGAATAGGTTGCATTTGTTATACCTCTTAAAATCAGTCCTCTGCAGCAGGGCAAAACACCGCGCTGGCTTAAGAGCATGGCCGGTAACGTGCGTCTCTCCGGCAACAAATAAAAGAAAACCGACCCGGGGTGATAACTCCAGGTCAGTAACAGTTTTCAAATTGACCGGTATTTTACCCTGGAGTTCCCTAAGGGTCATCGTTTACTTTGCACCATAATGCACCGTAGTATGGCGGTCACGTTTCCAGGCCGTTACCGCGAGATTATGCGATTTTTGAGATTTGTCATTGGGTTGACCGCTGCCGTAGCCATGAATGTTCAGGCTGCGAACGTTGAAGAGTACACCTCCCAGTTGCCTGACGGGGCGAACCTGGCGCTGATGGTGCAAAAAGTCGGTGCCACGAGCCCGTTCATCGATTATCACAGCCAGCAAATGGCTCTGCCTGCCAGTACTCAGAAAGTGATTACGGCGCTAGCGGCCCTCCTTCAACTGGGCCCGGATTTTCGTTTTACCACAACGTTAGAAAGTCGTGCTCAAATCGATAATGGCGTACTTAACGGCGATCTTATCGCCCGCTTCGGCGGCGATCCTACGCTAAAGCGTCAGGATATTCGCAACATGGTTGCCGAATTAAAAAAAGCAGGCGTCCAACAGATTAAGGGCAACGTGCTGGTCGACACATCTATTTTTGCCAGCCACGATAAAGCCCCCGGCTGGCCGTGGAACGACATGACGCAGTGCTTCAGCGCACCGCCAGCCGCCGCCATAGTAGACCGAAACTGCTTCTCTATTTCCTTATACAGCGCCCCGAAAGCTGATGATTTAGCCTATATCCGCATTGCTTCTTACTATCCAGTGGTGATGTTTAGTCAGGTCAGAACGCTGGCCAAAGGCTCTCCCGACGCCCAATACTGTGAACTGGATGTTGTCCCAGGCGATCTCAACCGCTATACGCTTACAGGCTGCCTTACACAGCGTGCCGATCCGCTGCCATTAGCCTTCGCCATTCAGGATGGGGCCAGCTATGCAGGCGCAATCATCAAAGATGAATTGAAGCAGGCAGGGATCAGCTACAGCGGAACACTGCTGCGCCAGACGCAACCTAATGAGCCGGGAACGGTTATCGCCAGCAAGCAATCAGCACCGCTACACGATCTGCTTAAAATCATGCTCAAGAAATCCGATAACATGATTGCCGATACCGTATTCAGGACCATTGGACATAACAGGTTGGGTGTTCCTGGCACCTGGCGGGCAGGTGCTGATGCTGTACGCCAGATATTGCGTCAAAAAGCAGGCGTAGATTTGGGGAACAGTATTGTCGTCGATGGCTCAGGCCTATCGCGTCATAACCTGATTTCACCGGCCACAATGATGCAGGTGCTGCAATACATCGCACAGAACGATAATCAGCTAAACTTTATCTCCATGCTTCCACTCGCTGGTTATGATGGCTCCCTGCAGTATCGCGCAGGCCTGCATCAAGCGGGCGTCGACGGCAAAGTGTCGGCGAAAACAGGCTCGTTGCAAGGGGTTTATAATCTGGCTGGCTTCATTACAACGGCAAGCGGGCAACGTATGGCTTTCGTGCAGTATCTCTCCGGCTATGCCGTTGAACCTGCAGACCAACGTAATCGCCGCATTCCGCTAGTGCGCTTCGAAAGCCGACTTTACAAGGATATTTACCAAAATAATTAGCTATGAAACTGCTTATTGTTGAAGACGATTTACTGCTACAGGAAGGTCTTTCACTGGCATTAGGCGGTGAAGGCTATGCGTTGGACTGCGCCGCCACGGCAGCGGAGGCCGATGCTCTGCTGCAAAGCGGTGAATACAGCCTGATCATTCTCGACCTGGGCCTCCCTGACAAAGACGGTGCGACACTGCTAAGCCAGTGGCGTCGTCGCGGGATAAAAAATCCTGTGCTTATCCTGACCGCTCGTGATGCACTTGAAGACAGGGTAAACGGTCTGGACTCCGGTGCTGATGATTATCTGGTTAAACCTTTTGCGCTGGCAGAGCTTCAGGCGCGTGCAAGGGCATTGATCCGCCGCTATCAGGGCCACAGCGACAACCTGCTTCAGGAAGACGATTTAACTCTCAATTTGCAGACTCAGCAGGTGCTGCTCGCCAACCAGGCTGTAGAAATTACGCCCAAAGAATTCGCGCTTCTGACCCGCCTGATGATGCGCATCGGCCAGACGGTCCATCGCGAAACACTGCAGCAGGATATTTACAGCTGGCAGGACGATCCGGGCTCCAATACCCTTGAAGTGCACATTCATAATCTACGTCGAAAATTAGGCAAAGACAGAATCAAAACCGTGCGTGGCGTTGGCTACCGGCTGGAAACCCGTTCATGAGCAGCATGCGCCGGCGCCTGATGATCCTGCTGGCGCTTATTTTGCTTTTCTTCCAGCTGATTAGCGTTGTCTGGCTTTGGCATGAAAGTCGCGAACAGATTGGCTTTTTGGTGAGTGAAACGCTCTCCGCAAAAGCCCGAAACCAGCAGGTCGAGAAAGAGATTCGTGAAGCGATTGCCTCTCTGCTAGTCCCTTCTCTGGTTATGGTTGCCTTTACGCTGTTTTTCTCTTTCTGGGCAATTACCTGGATAACCCGTCCGCTAAATCAATTGCGTTCAAGCCTGGCTAACCGTTCAGCCGACAACCTCACTCCCCTACCCATGTTTTCCGACATGGACGAAATGGTGGCAGTGACCAATTCCCTCAACCAGTTGCTTGGCCGTCTGGACCATACCATTCAACAGGAGCGCTTATTCACTGCAGATGCGGCCCATGAACTGAGAACACCGCTTGCGGGCCTCAGGTTACATCTGGAATTAATGGTAAAAAATGGGGTAACACAGGCCCCGATGCTGCTAACACGTATCGATCAGCTCATGCATACCATTGAACAGCTCCTGATGCTTTCCCGCGCCGGGCAAGCTCTGGCCAGCGGACATTACAATACTCTGACCTGGAGCAGCGACATCGTTGCGCCGCTGAAGATGGAAATGGAAGAATTGGCTGCGCCTCGCGGGCAAAAGCTCATCT
Source organism: Cedecea sp. NFIX57 (assembly GCF_900177785.1). Taxonomy (NCBI): domain Bacteria; kingdom Pseudomonadati; phylum Pseudomonadota; class Gammaproteobacteria; order Enterobacterales; family Enterobacteriaceae; genus Cedecea; species Cedecea sp. NFIX57. The sequence continues at coordinate 73,724 of NZ_FXAS01000008.1, forward strand.
GGCCTGCGGATTTATCTCTGACCGTGCAGGGTGATGCCGTGCTGCTGCGTTTAATGCTGCGTAACCTGCTGGAAAATGCCTCCCGCTATAGCCCAGAAAAAGGCGTGATTCATGTGATGTTGGCAGAGAAAGAGGGAGGAACTCTGTTGAGCGTTGCCGACAGCGGGCCGGGCATTAAAGCTGAGTATCTTCAGCAGATAACGGAACCTTTCAGGCGTATGGACCAGCGTTACGGCGGTAGCGGGCTAGGCCTGAACATTGTGCTACGTATTGTGCAGCTCCATCATGGCCGTCTTGAACTGGATAACCGCGCTGAAGGCGGCTTGCAGGCTGACTGCTGGCTTCCGAACAGCATCCAATAAAAAAGGCCGGGAGCACCGGCCTTCTTCGTTTGAGACTTACTTCTGGTAGATAATTTCGACGCCTTCGTCGTCTTCATCGTCCCAGTCGTCATCCCAGTCTTCTTCTGCTTCAGCTTCCATTTCGTCGAGCTGCTGGCGATGGTAATCATCCCACATAAACTCGACTTTCTCTGGCTGCTTGGCGACTTCAGCCGCCGTAATTGGGTTTTCGATGATAAACGTCATCACATCCCAGCAGAGGTCTTTCACGCCCATCTGGCTTGCCGCAGAGATAAGGTAGAATTTATCTTCCCAGCCGAGTGCTTCGGCAATCGCCTTCGCCTTCTCTTCAGCCTGCGCTTTGTCCATCAGGTCGATTTTGTTAAATACAAGCCAGCGAGGTTTAGATGCCAGGCTTTCGCTGTATTTTTCCAGCTCGCCAACGATGATACGGGCGTTTTCAACCGGATCGGAACCATCGATAGGCTCAATGTCGATGAGATGCAGCAGCACGCGACAGCGCTCAAGGTGCTTAAGGAAGCGAATACCGAGGCCAGCACCGTCGGCAGCACCTTCAATCAGTCCCGGAATATCCGCGACAACGAAGCTCTTCTCGTTATCCATACGGACAACGCCAAGGCTTGGCACCAACGTGGTAAACGGATAATCAGCCACTTTTGGCTTCGCAGCAGATACCGCACGGATAAAGGTGGATTTACCCGCATTTGGCATACCCAGCATACCCACATCAGCCAGCAGCATCAGTTCTAGCTGCAGGTCGCGTTTTTCACCTGGCGTCCCCATCGTTTTCTGGCGTGGAGTACGGTTAACCGAGGATTTAAAACGGGTATTACCCAGACCATGCCAGCCGCCTTTAGCAACCATCAGCTTCTGACCGTGCTGAGTCATATCGCCCATGGTTTCGCCGGTGCCCTGATCGATAACTCGGGTACCGACTGGCACCTTCACGGTGACGTCATGTCCACGCTTACCGGTACAGTCACGGCTTTGGCCGTTCTGGCCACGCTCGGCGCGGAAGGCTTTTTCAAAACGGTAATCGATGAGTGTGTTCAGGTTCTCGTCAGCTTCAAGCCATACGTCACCACCATCACCACCATCACCGCCATCCGGGCCGCCTCTCGGGATATATTTTTCACGGCGGAAGCTAACGCAGCCGTTACCACCATCACCTGCTACGACCAGGATCGTTGCTTCATCAACAAACTTCATCTTACTTCTCCGTAAATCATTCGCCCGAACGCTGCACTGGTGTGGCCGTTTCGGTTTTATGCCAGCGCCCCCAAAGGCGATGGCCAATCGCGGAATACATCGCACCAGCCACAACCACAAGTGCCCCGATATAACCCACGAGGTTAAGCATCGGTATGGCGAAATACTCGGGCCAGGCCTGAGACAGCAGGTCTGAGAACAACAACGTAAATAACGGGGTTAGCGTAATGATGGCGCTAACCTGGGAGGCCTGCCAGCGCGCCATCGCCTCAGCGAGCGCGCCATATCCTACCAGCGTATTCAGACCGCAAAAAACCAGACATGCCAGTTGCCAGCCACTAAGCTGGAAAATCACACCTGGTTTTGCCAGCGGCAAAAGTGCAATAGTACATAAAGTGTACAACAAAAAGAGAATCTGCTGTGAGGCTAACCGGCGTAATAACACCTTCTGTGCCACACCATAGCTGACCCAAACCGTTGCCGCCAGCACGCCGAAGATGACACCAAGGGTGTAATCCGTCAGGCGAGTAAAAATCTCTACAAGACTGGTGTTGAAAAACATCACCAGACCACACAAGAGCATAATGGCACCAATAATCTGTGTGCCACGCATTCTCTCTTTCAGCACTACTACGCTCGCCACCATCATTCCTACAGGGGAAAGCTGGCCAATAACCTGAGACGCAGTAGGACTCAAATACTGCAGGGAAGAACTAAAGAGCAGAAAGTTGCCAAACAATCCGCCTGTCGCGATCGCTAACAACACTAGCCACCGGGGCTTGCGGAACATTCTGAGCGGCGGCAATTTTCCCCGAATCGCAAGGAAAATACCCAGACCAATACTGGCCATCAAAAATCGATAAAAGACCACGGTCGGCGGTGCCATGACCGGAAGCACCTGCTTCATCGCTATAGGTAAAGCACCCCAGCACATCGCCGTGGTTAACGCTAAAAGAATACCGATTCCCGCCTGCTGCCCCATGCCCATTCCCTGTTTTAATTTACCAGGCGTACAATGTAAAAAGCCCCGCAACACGTTGCGGGGCTTTCATCCGTTACCGGACCGAAAAACTTACTCAGCAACGATGCTGATGTATTTACGATTGTTCGGGCCTTTAACTTCGAATTTTACTTTACCGTCTGCTTTAGCAAACAGGGTGTGGTCACGACCACAACCTACATTGTTGCCAGCGTGGAATTTGGTGCCACGTTGACGAACGATGATGCTACCAGCCAGTACAGTTTCACCACCAAAGCGTTTTACACCCAGGCGTTTTGCTTCTGAATCGCGACCGTTACGAGTTGAGCCGCCAGCCTTTTTATGTGCCATTTAATCTACTCCTCAGGTCTTAGGCGCTGATGCCAGTGATTTTCACATCAGTGAACCACTGACGATGGCCCGCTTGCTTACGATAGTGCTTACGGCGACGGAACTTAACGATCTTAACTTTCTCGCCACGACCGTGAGCAACAACCTCAGCCTTAATAACGCCACCATCAACGAAAGGAACGCCGATTTTGACTTCTTCACCGTTTGCGATCATCAGAACTTCAGCGAACTCAACAGTTTCGCCAGTTGCGATGTCCAGCTTTTCCAGGCGAACGGTCTGACCTTCGCTTACTCGGTGTTGTTTACCACCACTTTGGAAAACCGCGTACATATAAAACTCCGCTTTCCGCGCTTGCCTTTCATTGGATTCAGGTAGCGCTATAAATATTCACAATAGGGCGCGAATATTACGCAAATCGTGAGGGTTTGACAAGCCCGATCGTCAATTACCGTAGAAAAAAAACGCAACAGCACACACACCGTTTATCTGCCTCGTTTTTTCAGTACAATCTGTACTACAGTATCGAACCTCAACCCTCTCGTTATGCCATACGGACATGGAATAAACAGGACGAAAGCCAGACTTTTGCGATGAATTTAGAAAAAATTAATGAGTTAACCGCGCAAGATATGGCGGGTGTCAATGCGACAATCCTTGAGCAATTGAATTCCGATGTCCAACTGATCAACCAGTTGGGTTACTACATTGTCAGCGGGGGCGGTAAACGCATCCGTCCAATGATTGCCGTGCTCGCTGCACGGGCGCTTTCCTATGAAGGGCAGGCCCATGTCAGAATTGCAGCGCTGATCGAATTCATACATACCGCTACTCTGCTTCACGATGACGTCGTGGACGAATCAGATATGCGTCGGGGTAAAGCTACCGCCAATGCGGCTTTCGGCAACGCAGCAAGCGTCCTGGTCGGTGATTTCATCTATACGCGAGCATTTCAGATGATGACCAGCCTCGGTTCACTGAAAGTGTTGGAGGTGATGTCAGAGGCCGTAAACGTCATCGCTGAGGGCGAAGTGCTGCAGCTGATGAACTGTAATGATCCTGACATCACTGAAGAAAGCTACATGCGGGTCATCTACAGCAAAACGGCTCGCTTGTTTGAAGCCGCTGCTCAATGCTCCGGAATTCTGGCGGGTGCTACGGAAGTTCAGGAAAAAGCCCTGCAGGATTATGGGCGTTACCTGGGCACAGCCTTCCAGCTTATAGATGACCTGTTGGATTACAGCTCAGACGGACAAACGTTGGGTAAAAACGTAGGCGACGATCTGAACGAAGGCAAACCGACGCTGCCGCTGTTGCACGCGATGCGCAATGGCTCACCAGAGCAAGCGCAGATGATCCGTGAAGCGATCGAACAAGGAAATGGGCGTCACCTGCTAGAACCCGTATTAAAAGCCATGTCGGATTGCGGTTCCCTGGAATGGACTCGCCAGCGTGCCGAAGAGGAAGCGGATAAAGCGATCGATGCTCTCTCTGTCCTCCCTGATAGCCCACATCGAGAAGCTCTGATCTCTCTGGCCCACATGTCCGTACAGCGCGATCGTTAGCCTGGACTTTAGCGCGCCGAAAAGGCGCGCTAAAGTTTCCAATAAATCATTCCCCTCACCTTTCCCTTCTTTTCCTTTTCTAATCATTTTCATTAGCTTTCATCATATTTGCGGATGGAAACACAGAATTTATTATTCCTTGCACTTACTGGAATCATTTGGAAATTTTTATGTTATAAATTTCCAGTATTATTGCTCAGTTCAGAGCAGGACTTGTAAGATTACAGGGAGAGATTATGGAAAATCAGTATGTGGACTGGCATCCGGCAGACATCATTGCCGGCCTGAGAAAAAAGAGAACGTCGCTTGCCGCCTTATCACGTCAGTCAGGTTTAAGCTCATCAACGCTCGCAAATGCGTTATCGCGCCCATGGCCTAAAGGGGAGTTTATTATCGCTCGGGCTTTAGGCGTAGCCCCTCAGATCATCTGGCCCTCGCGTTACCACGATCCGGTAACCCATGAGTTTATCGACAGAACCAGAAAGATTCGGCAGCAATAAAAAAGCCGGGGCATGCCCCGGCTTTTTGTCACGATAAAAAGTCGCTTACTCGCTACCCTTCACGCGTTCAATCTTAGCGCCCAGCGCCTGAAGTTTATCTTCAATGCGCTCGTAGCCGCGATCGATATGATAAATACGATCCACTATCGTTGTTCCTTCAGCGATACAGCCCGCCAGAACAAGACTTGCAGAAGCACGAAGATCGGTAGCCATTACCTGAGCGCCGGAAAGCTTTTCAACACCGTGGCAGATAACCGTATTGCTTTCGATCTCAGCATGCGCGCCCATACGGATTAATTCAGGCACATGCATGAAGCGGTTTTCGAAGATAGTTTCGGTAATCACGCCAGTCCCTTCCGCCACCAGGTTTAGCAGCGTGAATTGCGCCTGCATATCGGTAGGGAAGCCTGGGTGTGGAGCAGTACGCACCGTCACGCCTTTTGGACGCTGACCATGCATATCAAGGCTGATCCAGTCTTCACCGGTTTCAACCTCCGCGCCAGCTTCACGCAGCTTCGCCAGCACGGCATCCAGAGTATCGGGCTGTGCGTTGCGGCAAAGAATTTTACCGCCAGAGATTGCCGCGGCCACCAGGAAGGTCCCGGTTTCAATACGGTCAGGCAGCACGCGATAAACGCCCCCGCCCAAACGAGCAACACCTTCGATCGTGATACGATCGGTGCCTGCGCCGCTGATCTTCGCACCCAGGGTGTTGAGGAAGTTCGCGGTATCAACGATCTCCGGTTCACGCGCGGCGTTTTCAATGATCGTTTTACCTTCCGCAAGCGTAGCTGCACTCATGATAGTCACGGTCGCGCCGACGCTCACCTTATCCATCACAATGTGGGCCCCTTTAAGGCGGCCATTCACCGACGCCTTAACGTAACCTTCTTCCAGCTTAATTTCCGCGCCAAGCTGCTCCAGACCGGTGATGTGCAGATCTACCGGGCGAGCGCCGATGGCACAGCCACCAGGCAGAGAAACCTGCCCCTGGCCAAAGCGAGCAACCAGAGGCCCCAGCGCCCAAATAGATGCACGCATGGTTTTCACCAGGTCATAAGGCGCGCAGAAAATATTTACGCCGCTGGCATCAATGTAGACGGAGCCGTTGCGCTCAACTTTGGTACCCAGCTGGCTCAGCAGCTTCATTGTGGTATCAATATCTTTCAGTTTTGGAACGTTCTGAATCTCTACCGGCTCTTCTGCCAGAAGGGCTGCGAAGAGGATCGGCAGCGCGGCGTTTTTAGCCCCTGAGATTGTGACTTCCCCACTCAGGCGGGTAGGCCCCTGCACACGAAATTTATCCATTGAAACTGTTCTCTTTTAAATTCAAAACGTTATCACCAGCCTGAGCCGATGATTCAAAAACCATTTAGTTTGCGGTCGCGCGCCCACTCTTCCGGCGTATAGGTCTTGATAGAAACAGCATGCATGCGGTTGTCAGCGATGAACTCCATCAGCGGGGCATACACCGTTTGCTGCTTTTTGACGCGACTTAACTCGGCGAATAACTCACCCACCGCTATCACCTGAAAGTGGCTGCCATCGCCCGAGACGTGGACTTCCTGGAGGGGCAGTGCGTTCATCAGCACTGTCTGAATTTCATGATTTTCCATGGGGTATCTATTCGTCGATTAATGAATGATGAGATAAGCCACACATCTTAGAGGAAAGTGGCGTCAGCTTAAATAAGCAAAAAGCCCCGGAACTTAACAGTTCGAGGGCTTTGAAAGTAACGTGCTGAAATCATTAGCCTGCCAGATACGGCAACAATGCCTCTGGCAAATTGTAGAGTTGCACCAGCGTGCGTAAATTATCAGTGGCGCCCCTAAGCTCGATCTTGTTTCCCTGGCGAGCCACGATGGCTGTCAGGTGAATAAGCAACGCCAGCCCGGCGGTATCAACGCGAGTTAAGCCACTTAGCTCAAAAAGATTGATACCCGCGACCACTTTCTCACGCTGCTGCCAAAGCGAATTAACGGTGCCGCCATCCAGCTCTCCGAAGAAATGCAGCGTTGTACCGTCCAGCTTCCAGCTTAGTTCTTCCGCCATTACTTTTTACTGTCCAGGGTAATTGGCTGTTTCGAAATCGACTGCAGCTGCGCAGTCAAACCATCAATGCCTTTGGTACGCAACAGATCGCTCCACTCATTTTGTTTGGTGGTGATCATGCTGATCCCTTCGGCGATCATATCGTAAGCCTGCCAGTTCCCGGTTTGGCTATTCTTACGCCACTGGAAGTCAAGGCGCACCGGCGGGCGACCGTTTGGATCGATAATCGTCACGCGGATCGCCACGATATCAGCATTACCCAGCGGTTGCTCGGGAGCAATTTGGTAAGTCTGACCATGGTACAGCGCCAGCGCCTGCCCATAAGCCTGCTTAAGGTACTCTTCAAAAGCCTTGAAGTAGGCATCTCGCTGCGCAGGTGTTGCATCTTTGTAGTAACGCCCTAATACCAGCGCACCCGCGTATTTTACCTGTACGTATGGCAGTAATTCCTGGCCAACGATCTCCCGCAGATAATTCGGGTTCTGTCGAATTTGAGGCTGCTCATTTTTCAGACGATCAAAGGTCTTCTGCGCCGCCTCGTTCATTAATTTGTAAGGGTTAGTCTGGTCTGCCGCCATCGCAAATGGGGCGATTACCAGCATGGCTACCATAATAAGACGCTTAAACATCACTCGTTCCTCTTAAATTAATTCGTAGTACCTGACTGCGGTGCGGCATCAGTATGGCCTGCAGAATGGGCTTCGGCATCGCCAGAATTCTTATTATCTCCGTTGCCGCTCTTATAAAGGAACTGGCCTATCAGATCCTCAAGCACCAAAGCAGACTTTGTGTCCTGAATGGTACTGCCATCTTTCAGCATAGATGACCCCAGCTCGGGATCATCAAAACCGAGGTTAAGAGCAATATATTGCTCGCCCAGCAGGCCAGAGGTGCGAATCGCCAGAGAGCTTGTATCCGGAATCTGGTTGTAGCGCTGCTCAATGTCCAGCGTTACGCGAGGCAGATAGGTTTTCGGGTCCAGAGCAATACCATCAACACGACCAATAACAACACCACCGAGGCGAACCGGGGAACTCATTTTCAGGCCACCGATGTTGTCGAAAGTGGCGTATACCCGATACGTCGGCTCGCTGCGCAGTGAAGTAACATTCGCCACCTTCAGGCAGAGAAAAATAATGGCGACCAGCGCAACCAGCAGAAAAGCACCAACCCAAACTTCAAATTTCTTTGTTTGCATGAACTCAATTCCCAAACATCAGTGCTGTCAGCACAAAATCGAGGCCCAAAACGGCCAGAGAAGCGTGCACAACGGTGCGCGTGGTTGCCCGGCTAATCCCGGCAGAAGTCGGAATAGCATCGTACCCGTTGAATAACGCGATCCACGTTACGGTAATGGCGAAGACTACGCTTTTAATCACGCAGTTAACCAAATCCAGCCGCCATGAGACCGCATTTTGCATTGCTGACCAGAAGAAACCGGCATCAATACCTTTCCAGTTAACGCCCACAAGTGCGCCGCCCCAAACGCCCACGGCAACAAAAATAAGCGTCAGAAGCGGCAGCGAGATCACCCCAGCCCAAAATCGCGGTGACACGACGCGGCGCAGCGGATCGACCGCCATCATCTCCATGCTGGAGAGTTGCTCTGTCGCGCGCATCAGGCCAATTTCAGCGGTTAATGCGGAACCCGCTCGCCCGGCAAACAGCAGCGCGGCAACAACCGGGCCCAGCTCACGGAGTAGTGAAAGGGCTACCAGCATGCCGAGGCTCGATTCGGCGCTGTACGTCGTCAGCACCAGGTATCCCTGCAAACCAAGCACCATCCCGATGAACAGGCCGGACACCATAATAATCAGCATCGACAACACGCCGACGTTATAAAGCTGACGAACCAGCAACGGCGCATGCTTGCGAAACTCCGGCTTCCCTACCAGCGCGTTGAATAACATCAGTCCGGCACGTCCAAACGAGGCGCAGGTTTTTATCCCGCGTCGCCCGATAGATGCCAGTGCATTTAGCAGCATGAGCAGTTTAGCTCCTCGTTCCAGGTAATAAATCTTGTCGATAATCCCCGGCGGGATAACGGAATGGCACCGGGCCGTCCGCGATCCCATCAAGGAACTGTCTAACGCGTGGATCGTGGTTTTCACGTAACTCCGCGGGACTACCTTGCGCCACAATGTGCTGATCGGCAGCAATATAAGCGTAATCCGCGATGCTTAAGACTTCTGGTACATCGTGTGATACCACAATGCAGGTGACGCCAAGAGCGCTGTTAAGTTCTGAAATAAGCTTAACCAGCACGCCCATGGTAATAGGATCCTGCCCGACGAAAGGTTCATCAAACATAATCAGGTCTGGCTCAAGTGCAATAGCGCGGGCAAGCGCGGCACGGCGTGCCATCCCGCCAGATAATTCAGAAGGCATCAGATTCGCTGCCCCGCGAAGCCCGACAGCTTCCAGCTTCATCATCACCGTACTGTGTAATAAAGGTTCTGGTAACTGAAGATGTTCACGCAGCGGATAAGCCACGTTTTCAAACACGTTAAGATCGGTAAACAAGGCGCCAGATTGGAACAGCATGCTCATGCGTTTACGCACGGTAAAAAGCCGTGAGCGCGACATCGCCGGTACATTTTCGCCATCAAACAGAATTTCCCCTCTGTCCGGCTGGATCTGCCCGCCGATAAGCTTCAAAAGCGTTGTCTTACCGATCCCCGATGGCCCCATGATCGCCGTCACTTTGCCGCGTGGTACGGTCAGCGAAATGTTCTCGAAGATCTGCCGCTCTCCGCGGGAGAAACTCATCCCACGGATCTCAACCAGATTCGCTTCTGTCTGACTCATCGCCCTTCCTTTTTTGTGTTTGCCGGCAAGCATGGCCTCAAAGGGATGCTAAAACCCAACATTTTTACAGAATATTACCTGCGCAGGTTAGCTAAAGCTGGCATTTGTTTTACTTTTTCGCCGCATAAAGTCAGAATTACGACTTATCGCCAGGCTCAGGCTGCACTTCGTTTTGCCCGACCCTTCAGGCCCTCAGGATCGGCGATTATACCCTAATAAAGGATTTTTCATGCTGTTAGCTACGGCGCTATTAATTATTGGTTTACTTCTGGTGGTCTATGGCGCCGACCGTTTAGTTTTCGCCGCAGCAATCCTTTGCCGCAGTATTGGGATCCCACCGCTGATTATCGGCATGACGGTGGTCAGCATCGGCACCTCGCTTCCTGAAATCATCATCGCCAGTACTTCTGCGCTGCACGGCCAGTTGGATTTGGCCGTAGGAACAGCGATTGGTTCAAATATCACCAATATTATGCTGATTCTGGGGCTGGCCGCCCTGCTGCACCCATTTACCGTTAATTCCGATATTCTACGCCGTGAGTTGCCTCTAATGTTGGCGGTGAGTGCCGCCGCAGGTCTGTTTCTCTATGACGGGGAGCTGACGCAGGCAGAAGGTGTCATGCTGCTGACAATCGCGGTGTTATATCTACTCTTTATCATTAGAATAGGCCGCCTTGCGGAACGGCAAGGTGTCGATAGTCTGACGCGGGAACAACTGGCCGAACTCCCTCAAGAAGGCAGCCTTTCCGTCGCATTTTTATGGCTAGGCGTTGCGTTAGTTATAATGCCAATGGCAACGCGGATGGTCATCGATAATGCCTCGGTGCTTGCCCATTATTTTGGCGTAAGCGAACTGGTTATCGGTTTGACGATCATTTCGATTGGCACCAGCCTGCCAGAATTAGCGACCGCCATAGCCGGAGCGCGCAAGGGTGAAGATGACATTGCGATTGGTAATATCATCGGCTCGAACATTTTTAACGTGGTGTTTGTGCTTGGCATTCCTGCACTGCTGGCGCCGGGCCATCTGAACCCGTTAGCTTTTGCCCGGGATTATTGGCTGATGTTAGCGGTAAGTGCTGTTTTTGCGCTGCTCTGCTGGCGTAAACCTCGCCAAATCGGCAAGCTCGCGGGCGCTCTGTTAACATGTGGGTTCATCATATGGATCGTGGTGCTGTGGTTCGTTGCGCCACCTGTCGTCGGATAAAGTGGGAACGGGAATTATGTCTCATATAGATTTAGCACCGGGTTTTGACTTTCAACAAGCGGGCAAAGACGTGCTCAATATTGAACGTGAAGGCCTGGCTCAGCTCGACCAGTACATTAACGACGATTTCTCACTGGCCTGTGAGAAGATATTCTACTGTCCCGGCAAAGTTGTTGTCATGGGGATGGGGAAATCGGGTCATATTGGGAAAAAAATAGCGGCAACCTTTGCCAGCACCGGCACGCCAGCTTTTTTTGTGCACCCAGGGGAAGCCAGCCACGGTGATTTAGGCATGGTCACAGCACAGGATATAGTTCTGGCGATTTCTAATTCCGGTGAGTCGAACGAAATTCTGGCGCTCATCCCGGTCTTAAAGCGTCTTCAGGTTCCTCTGATTTGCATGACCGCCCGCCCGGAAAGTTCAATGGGACGCGCAGCGGATATCCATCTGTGCATCAAAGTGCCTCAGGAAGCTTGCCCTCTCGGCCTCGCGCCAACCTCCAGCACAACGGCGACGCTGGTTATGGGCGATGCGCTAGCCGTGGCGTTACTGAAAGCCCGTGGTTTTACCGCTGAAGATTTTGCGCTGTCTCATCCTGGGGGCGCGCTGGGTCGTAAGCTGTTACTCCGCGTAAACGATATCATGCACACTGGTGATGATATCCCGCACGTGAGCAAAGAGGCTTCTTTGCGCGATGCGCTGTTGGAGATTACCCGTAAAAATATGGGAATGACGGTCATCTGCAATGACCTGATGAAAATTGAAGGCATCTTTACCGATGGCGATTTGCGTCGCGTGTTCGATATGGGCGTCGATTTACATACCTTACGTATTGCGGATGTCATGACAACAGGCGGCATTCGCGTACGTCCAGGAACATTGGCTGTTGATGCATTAAACCTGATGCAGTCACGCCATATTACTTCGGTTCTGGTCGCAGATGGCGACCAGTTGCTGGGTGTGGTACATATGCATGACATGCTACGCGCAGGCGTAGTTTAAAAAAGGATTAGCCTTAATGAGTAACCGTGATGCGCTGCTCAATACCTGTTATGGACCGGTAAGCGCGCAGGTCATAGCGCGGGCGAAAGAGATTCGTCTGCTGATTCTGGACGTCGACGGCGTGATGTCTGACGGCCTTATTTACATGGGCAACAGCGGTGAAGAGCTTAAGGCCTTCAACGTGCGCGATGGCTATGGCATTCGCTGTGCCCTGACCTCAGGAATAGAAGTCGCTATTATTACTGGAAGGAAAGCAAAGCTGCTGGAAGAACGCTGCACAACGTTGGGCATTACCCATCTCTATCAAGGTCAATCAGATAAGCTTGTGGCGTTTCAGGATTTGCTGTCAAAGGTTGCGCTGTCTCCCGATCAGGTGGCCTATATTGGCGATGACTTGATCGACTGGCCAGTCATGGAACGAGTCGGTTTAAGCGTTGCCGTTGCTGATGCTCACCCATTATTGACGCCAAAAGCGGATTATGTGACCAGAATTAGCGGTGGGCGAGGTGCAGTGCGGGAAATCTGCGATCTTCTGTTGATGGCGCAAGGCAAGCTTGATGAGGCTAAAGGGCAATCCATATGAGCAAGACCAAACGTTGGATTATTTTCCTGCTCGCCATTGCGGCATTAGTGCTTATCGGCCTGAATCTGACGGAGAAGGACGAACCTAGCGTAACCGTTAACAACGACACGCCGACTTACCAAAGCGAATTCTCCACAACGGTCGTATACAACCCGCAGGGCGCGTTGAACTATAAGCTTATTGCTCAACACGTTGAATACTTTTCCGATACTGGCATTTCATGGTTCACTAAGCCGGTCATGACTCAGTACGATGAAAATAAAATCGCCACATGGGAAATTCACGCGGATCGCGCCAAACTTACCGATGATAAAATGCTTTATTTGTACGGCAACGTCATCGTCACAGCGCTAACGCCTGATTCTCAGTTACGCAAAATCACGACGGATAATGCGCAGGTGAATTTAATCACTCAGGATGTCGCTTCTGACGATCTTGTTACCCTGTACGGCACCACATTTAACTCCAGTGGCCTGAAAATGCGTGGCAATTTACGCAGCCAAACTGCACAGCTGATTGAAAAGGTTAAGACCTCTTATGAAATCCAAAATAAACAAACTCAGCCTTAAACTTGTTCTGCTTGGTTCGCTCTTTGCCGCACCTTTGTCTGCCTGGGCACTGACGGGTGATACCGACCAACCTATTCATATCGAATCCGACCAGCAGTCTCTCGATATGCAGGGCAACGTCGTCACCTTCACCGGCAATGTGGTTGTGACCCAGGGCACGATCAAAATCAACGCCGATAAAGTCGTTGTGACCCGCCCAGGCGGTGAACAAGGCAAAGAGGTGATTGATGGCTATGGTAACCCTGCTACTTTCTATCAAATGCAGGACAACGGTAAGCCGGTAAAAGGCCACGCCTCAACCATGCATTATGAATTGGCTAAAGACTTCGTTGTGCTGACCGGCAACGCTTACCTTGAACAACTGGACAGCAACATCACCGGCGACAAAATCACCTACCTGGTGAAAGAGCAAAAAATGCAGGCGTTTAGCGAGAAAGGCAAACGCGTGACCACCGTACTGGTACCGTCTCAGTTGCAAAACAAAAACGGCCAGCAACCGGCACCGAAAAAGAGTAACTGATTCGTTATGGCAACTTTAATTGCGAAAAACCTGGCCAAAGCCTACAAAGGCCGCCGCGTAGTCGAAGACGTCAGCCTGACCGTTAAATCAGGTGAAATTGTGGGGTTACTCGGGCCGAACGGTGCCGGTAAAACTACGACGTTTTACATGGTGGTGGGGATCGTGCCACGCGATGCGGGCAACATCATTATTGATGAAGAAGACATCAGCTTACTGCCACTACATGCTCGCGCGCGTCGCGGCATCGGTTATTTGCCGCAGGAAGCGTCCATTTTCCGTCGCCTGAGCGTATTTGATAACCTGATGGCGGTACTGCAGATTCGTGACGATCTTACGTCAGAGCAGCGTGACGATCGCGCTAACGAGCTGATGGAAGAGTTCCACATTTCGCACCTGCGCAACAACCTTGGGCAGTCGCTCTCCGGCGGTGAACGTCGCCGCGTTGAAATCGCCCGCGCGCTGGCGGCCAACCCGAAATTCATTTTGCTGGATGAACCCTTTGCCGGGGTTGACCCTATTTCCGTTATTGATATCAAACGCATCATCGAGCACCTGCGTGACAGCGGCCTCGGCGTGTTGATTACCGATCATAACGTCCGCGAGACGCTGGCCGTCTGCGAACGCGCTTACATCGTTAGTCAGGGGCATCTGATTGCCCACGGCACACCGGAAGAAATCCTTGAAGACGAGCAAGTTAAGCGAGTCTATCTGGGCGAAGAGTTCAGACTCTGATAGGGTGGGAAGTCTTACACGACTTATTTGAGGAAGTTTGCTCTGAACATGAAGCAAGGTTTGCAATTACGGCTTAGCCAACAACTTGCTATGACGCCCCAGCTGCAGCAGGCCATTCGTCTGCTACAGCTCTCAACGTTAGAGCTTCAGCAAGAACTCCAGCAGGCACTGGACAGTAATCCATTGCTTGAGCAAACCGACCTGCATGATGAGATCGATACTCAGGAAATGCCTGAGAGCGAAGCAATGGATACCCGTGAAGCCCTCGAGCAGAAAGAAATGCCCGATGAGCTGCCTCTGGATGCCAGTTGGGATGAAATTTACACCGCCGGTACCCCTTCAGGGACAGGAACGGACTATCTGGACGATGAGCTACCGATCTACCAGGGTGAAACGACCCAGTCACTCCAGGATTACCTGATGTGGCAGGTCGATCTGACACCATTTTCCGATACGGATGCCGCTATTGCGACGTCTATTGTCGATGCGGTGGATGAAACCGGGTATCTCACTGTTCCACTGGAAGACATTCTCGAGAGCCTGGGCCACGACGATGTCAGCCTTGACGAAGTGGAAGCCGTCCTCAAACGTATCCAACGTTTTGATCCCGTCGGCGTTGCCGCGCGGGATTTACGCGATTGCCTGCTGATTCAGCTTTCTCAATACGCCAAAGAGACCCCATGGCTGGCGGAAGCCCGGCTTATCGTTAGCGATCATTTAGATCTGCTGGCAAATCATGACTTCCGGACGTTGATGCGCGTCACGCGTATCAAAGAGGACGCGCTTAAAGAGGCCATGTGCCTGATTCAGTCTCTTGATCCCCGCCCTGGCCAGTCGATCCAAACGGGTGAACCTGAGTACGTTATCCCTGATGTACTGGTGCGCAAACACCTGGCGCGCTGGGTTGTAGAGCTTAACGCAGACAGCATCCCGCGTCTCAAAATCAACCAGCAATATGCAGCCATGAGCGGCAATACGCGCAATGACAGTGACTCGCAGTTCATCCGCAGTAACCTGCAGGAAGCGAAATGGTTGATCAAAAGCCTGGAAAGCCGCAATGATACGCTATTGCGCGTGAGCCGCTGCATTGTCGAACAGCAGCAGGCCTTCTTTGAGCACGGTGAAGAGCACATGAAGCCGATGGTGCTGGCCGATATTGCTCAGGCGGTGGACATGCATGAGTCGACAATCTCCAGGGTGACCACTCAGAAATATTTGCATAGCCCACGCGGCATCTTTGAATTGAAATATTTCTTCTCCAGCCACGTCAATACCGAAGGCGGCGGTGAAGCCTCCTCCACGGCAATTCGGGCGCTGGTGAAGAAGTTAATAGCTGCGGAAAACCCCGCCAAACCGCTGAGCGACAGTAAGTTAACCTCAATGCTGTCAGATCAAGGTATCATGGTGGCGCGCCGCACAGTTGCGAAGTACCGAGAGTCTTTATCCATTCCACCGTCAAACCAGCGTAAACAGCTGGTGTGACTTCACCGATAAGGAAGACACTATGCAGCTCAACATTACGGGACAAAACGTCGAGATCACTGAGGCACTACGTGAATTTCTGAACTCGAAATTTGCCAAACTGGAGCAGTACTTCGAAAGAATCAACCAGGTCTATATTGTATTAAAGGTGGAAAAAGTCACCCATACAGCGGATGCTACGCTGCATGTGAACGGTGGAGAACTGCATGCCAGTGCCGAAGGCCAGGACATGTATGCGGCGATTGACGGCCTGATTGATAAACTGGCCCGACAGTTAACGAAACACAAAGATAAACTAAAACAACACTGATAATCCGGGCATCCGATGTGCATATGGCCGGCCCGCTGCTTAAGTAGCGGGCCGTTTGCACAAAAGTGCTTAGGTGAACTTATGATGAACAACGATTCCGCTCTACAACTGAGCAATGTCCTTAACCAGGAATGTACTCGCAGTGGCGTCCACTGCCAGAGTAAAAAACGTGCGCTGGAAATCATCAGCGAACTGGCAGCCAAGCAGCTTGGTCTTCCACCACAGGTCGTTTTCGAAGCCGTACTGACCCGTGAACGTATGGGCAGTACCGGCATTGGCAACGGCATCGCTATTCCTCACGGTAAACTGGAGGAAGATACGCTCCGCGCCGTTGGCGTCTTTGTTCAACTGGAAACGCCAATCGCTTTTGATGCCATCGACAATCAACCGGTTGACCTGTTATTTGCGCTGCTGGTACCGGCTGACCAGACAAAAACTCACCTGCACACGCTTTCCCTGGTGGCCAAGCGTCTGGCGGATAAAACTATTTGTCGCAGACTGCGCTCAGCCAGCAGCGACGAAGAGCTTTACCAGATAATTACTGAAACAGAAGTCGATCACGACGGCGAAAACGAATAATCGGCGCGTTTGATGTCTCAGACAGATAAATCGGGGGAATGATTACATGGTGCTGATGATTGTCAGCGGCCGCTCAGGTTCAGGGAAGTCTGTAGCCTTGCGCGCACTGGAAGATATGGGATTCTATTGCGTGGATAACCTGCCGGTTGTCCTGTTGCCAGAGCTGGCAAAAACGCTTGCCGATCGGCAAATCTCTGCTGCGGTCAGCATTGACGTGCGCAACATGCCGGAGTCGCCGGAGATCTTCGAGCACGCGATGGACAGCCTGCCAGACGCTTTTTCTCCGCAGTTACTGTTCCTTGATGCCGATCGTAATACGCTGATTCGCCGCTATAGCGACACACGCCGTCTTCATCCGCTTTCCAGCAAAAATCTCTCTTTGGAAAGTGCGATTGATGAAGAAAGCGATCTCCTCGAACCGCTAAAATCCCGAGCGGACCTGATCATCGACACTTCAGAAATGTCGGTGCATGAACTGGCAGAGATGCTGCGTACTCGCCTGCTGGGTAAACGTGAACGCGAACTCACCATGGTGTTCGAGTCTTTCGGCTTTAAGCATGGCATACCAATTGACGCCGATTATGTGTTCGACGTACGTTTTCTGCCGAACCCGCACTGGGATCCAAAACTTCGCCCAATGACCGGCCTCGACCGCCCGGTCGCCGCCTTCCTCGACAGGCACACAGAAGTACACAATTTTATCTACCAGACCCGCAGCTATCTTGAGTTATGGTTACCGATGCTGGAAACCAACAACCGTAGCTACCTGACCGTGGCGATTGGCTGTACCGGTGGTAAACACCGCTCGGTTTATATTGCAGAGCAACTGGCCGACTACTTCCGTTCACGCGGGAAGAACGTCCAGTCCCGTCACCGCACGCTGGAAAAACGTAAAACATGAGCGTAAAGCAGACCGTTGAAATCACCAACAAGCTGGGCATGCACGCGCGCCCGGCGATGAAACTGTTTGAGCTGGTACAAAGTTTTGATGCAGAAGTGATGCTGAGAAATGAAGCGGGGACCGAGGCCGAAGCCAGCAGCGTGATTGCCCTCCTGATGCTGGATTCAGCCAAAGGAGGCCATATCGAAATAGAAGTCACTGGCCCGGAAGAAGAGCAAGCCCTGGCTGCCGTGATTGCTCTGTTCAATGCCGGATTTGACGAAGACTAACCGCTGTGCGCGGCTCTAACCGCGCCCTATTTTCCATACTGCGGCAACGTTTCGCGCCGTCACGTTAATATTCTCGCCCGCCCTTTCCAACGCCTCCGGCAGTGTCTGTACCCGATTAAGCACCGAGAAAACGGCGTCGAGACCGTGCTGATGGACTACGCCGTAATCAGTCGTCATCCCACCCGCCAGCGCAATAACCGGTACCTGAAAACGCTTAGCTACCCTCGCCACGCCAATCGGCGTTTTGCCGTAAATGGTCTGACTGTCTATACGTCCTTCTCCGGTAATAACCAGGTCTGCTCCCTGAACGGCGTCGGCAAGCCGCAAAGCGTCCGTTACAATTTCCACTCCGGGCTGCAGGCGAGCATGAAGTAAACCAAACAAAGATGCCCCCATGCCTCCTGCTGCCCCGGCACCTGCCACGGTAATCACAGCCTTGCCGCTGATGTGCTCCAGCTGTTCGCCATAATGCCTGAGAGCAGTATCAAGCTGCGTAACCTGTTCGGGCGTAGCGCCTTTCTGCGGCCCAAAGACCGCCGACGCACCGCGCTCACCGCACAGTGGATTATCAACATCGCAGGCAACCATAATGTCGCACTGCGCCAGGCGAGTATCCAGTTGGCTAACATCTATCTCTGAAAGCCCGGCCAGGGCAGCACCGCCGGCACAAAGCTCATTGCCTTGCTCATCACGAAGCCTGACGCCCAGCGCCTGCATCATACCGGCCCCGCCGTCATTGGTCGCACTGCCGCCGATACCAATAATGATTTTGCGAGCACCGCGATCCAGCGCCGCCAGAATAAGCTCCCCGGTGCCAAAAGTGCCGGTCAGCAGCGGATTTCGTTTTTCGGGCTGCACCAAATGCAGCCCTGATGCGGCCGCCATTTCAATGATGGCGGTTTCACCGTCGCCCGTTATGCCAAAGAAAGCCTCAACAGGCAGCCCCAGCGGGCCGGTCACAGTTACAGGGATGATTTGCCCGTGCGTCGCGGCAACCATAGATTCAACGGTGCCTTCTCCTCCGTCGGCCATCGGCAGCTTGATATACTCTGCGTTCGGGTAAATCTCGCGAAAACCTTGCTCAATGGCCTCAGCGACCTGCATCGCGCTCAGGCTCTCTTTGAAAGAATCGGGGGCAATAACAATTTTCATGGCAACCTCATTAACCCGCTAAATTAAACACGCCAAACATCAGGGTTGAAACAAAAGCGATGGCCAAACCAACGGCGGTTTCATAGGGAAGCAGTTTTAAGCGTTCGTGAACCTGCATATTCACGCTCCCCCCAGTGGCATGGAAAAAGCTGCCGTGCGGCATATGGTCAAGCACCGTTGCCCCGGCATGGATCATTGCCGCCCCGGCGAGTGCAGAAATGCCCATATCGACAAGCGTTGAACTAAACACGGCAGAAGCCACCGCCGTCCCGGCCGTTGTTGATGCCGTAGCCATTGACATCAGCGCTCCGGAAAAAGGAGCCAGAAGGTAGGACGGCATGCCGGAGGCAGTTAAACCGCTAATCAGTACACCCTTCAACCCGGAGTTGGCGATGATCCCGGCCAGCGTTCCGGTCCCCAGCAGCATAATCGCTACCGGAGACATACGCGCCAGCCCCGACACCATAAAATGATTTGTCTGCCGCCACTGCCCCATCACTATAGCCCCAATCAGGCCGCCTATCGGCAACGCAACCAGCGGATCAATCGCAATGCCGGCAATCGGGCGAAGTGCAAGCAGGCAGATAGCCACCAGCGGAGCCGCTATTGCCGCACCAAACGCGGGCAAGGCCTTCTCTTTTTCCCCGGCAATAAGCTCGTTACTGGAAACTTTGGAGCCCCGATGCTGCAACCGCTTCGCCAGGAAATAGGCTAACACCAGACCAAACAGACCCGGCACGATGCCCGCCATCATTAAGTCGGTGAGGGGAACATGGAAAGCGTCGGCCGCCGAAATCGTATTAGGATTGGGCGACATAACGTTGCCGGCCTTCCCGCCGCCAATCATTGCCAGCAGAATAGCCATTTTCGAAATATCGGCCCGGTGAGCAATCGCGAGTGCAATAGGTGAAACGGTAATTACGGCGACATCGATAAATACGCCGACGGCGGTCAGCAACATGGTCGCCACTGCCAGAGCAAATAGCGCCCTTTTCTCGCCAACCTTACGGACAATAGTTTCGGCAATTGTGTTGGCGGCCCCGGACTCAATCAGCACCCCCGCCAGTATGCCTGCCCCTAGGATGCGCAGTACCGCATTGGTAATCCCCTGCGCCCCGGTAATCATTAGCGAAAGCGTCTGCACTAAATCGGCGCCGCCGACTAATCCGCCAGCAAGAGCACCGGCAATCATGCCGTAGGCCGGGGGAACCTTGCGTAAAATAAGAACAATAGAAACAACCAGCGCCACCAGGGCGCCCAGAGCCGAAACCGTGGTCATAACTCACTCCTGTTTTGATTTTTTTAGGGAGATCGAAAGGTACGGCGGGACATTACCCTGAGCAGGCAGCGAATAGCTTGAGAGGAAACACCAGAAAATGGACGGCGTAAGAAATGCTTTTTTGTAGATTGCTACAAATCAGTCGCTAAGCTGCATACCAATAAACAGCTGAAGAACTGAATCTAACTTATTAATATTTAAAGCCGTTATTGATTCTATCTTGCTGAGTCGATAGCGCAGTGTATTGACGTGAATATGCAGCAATTTTGTCGTTTGAGACAGATCACAATTCTGTTCAAAATAGCAGCGCAACGTGCGGCGAAGCACACCTTTCGAATCAGCCTTACAGAGAGTTTGCCACGCTCGCCCCATTTCATCGGCCTGCCAGCTGCCGGAAAGTCCGTTGAGCAGCACAGGCAATAAAAGATCCTGATAGTACAAAATCGACCGGCCAACTTTTTGCCTTGCAGACATCTCATGTAGCGCTACGGCACTAAGCCAGGAACGCCGTAACCCATCGTCACCGTCGAAGAATCCTCCGACTGACAGGGTGACCTCAAAATGCGCCAGCAGCTGAGAATGAAGTTTCCGCAGCGTTTTTTTCAACAAAACCAGCGGCTCCTCAGCTCGTCCGCCGCCCAGGGGTAACAGCATTGCGATTTGTTCAAAGCCGACGGGCGTCACTAACGCCTGGCTGTCGTAACCGCCGAGTCGCTCGAGCAGCTCCCGCTGGCGCAAAACATCCCGAGAGGGAAAATCAATCATCAGCGCAACCCGTGGCAGCTCAAGATCTACGCCAAGACCGCTGGCCATAGGGCGCAGTTCCGCCAGACTTTGCTGCCCGGAAATAATTTGCGCTGTGAGTTGCTCCCGGTAGCGCTTTTCCCACTGATTTTGCTCAAGCATTTCCGCCTGTTCAAGGATCAACTCGGCCGCCATTTTGACCAGTTCAGCGTAAGCCTGCACTTTCTCTGGCTCGCCAGAAATCCCCACCACGCCAACAATTTTCTGGCGAAAGACAATAGGCAAATTAATGCCGGGTTTAACCCCTTTCAGCCGCCGGGCAGAAGCTTCATCAATAATAACGGTTCGGTTTTCTGTCAGGGCCAGGACAGCACCTTCATGACGCTGATGCAGACGACGCGGATCGCCAGAGGCAATAATCACGCCCTGTTCGCTCATCACATTCACCGAGTGATCGATAATGCTCATGGTGCGCTGGACAATTTGCCGGGCGGTATCTTCTTTAAGGCAGGAGGTCATCATAGCGTTTACCTTGTCGGGGAGGCAGTGCGAGTGCGCCAGGTGCGGGTTATTTTAAATTGTATTGCTCAAGGAATGACTCCCCGCCCAGCTGGCGCATCTGCCGCAAAATCCACTGCTGGCGCTGGCGAATATAGCCTGAAGGCGCATTAGCCTTAAAACGAATCGGATTAGGCAGGACGGCGGCGAGCAGCGCGGCTTCGGCGGGCGTCAGCCGGCTGGCTGGCTTGTTGAAGTAACGACGAGAGGCTTCCTCCACGCCGAAAACGCCTTCACCAAATTCGGCAATATTCAGATACACCGTCAGAATACGTCGCTTGCTCCACGCGGTTTCAAGCCCCACCGTGAGGCCGGCTTCCAGCCCTTTACGTAGCCAGCTCCGCCCATCCCACAAAAACAAATTCTTTGCAGTTTGCTGGGAAATCGTCGACGCGCCTCGTACCCTTTTTTCGTTACGCTCGTTGTGAGACAGGGCCTTTTCTATGGCATCGGTATCAAAGCCCCAGTGCTCGGGAAACTTTTGGTCCTCAGAGGCGATCACCGCTAGCCCCATCCACGGCGAAATATCATCCATGGAAACCCAGTCAGAATGGGCAACGTAACCGAAGTTGCCGCTGAACCACGCGCTGAACTGCCGCTCCACCATCACTGCGGAAAACGGCACCGGGAGGAAGCGGAAAACCAGGATGCCCATGAACCAGACCGCCAAAACCGCCAGAACAGCTTTCAGCAGCCAGCGTTTAACCCACTGCCACGGCGCGAAACGCCCTTTACTCATGCGCTAAGTTCCAGCACGCGGGCAACCAGCTTGTCGATCCCGGCAGCGGCCTCAGCGATATTTTGCGCGAGCATGTAAGCAGGAGTGGTGACGACCTTCTGTTCTTCGTCCACCACGATATCATCTACCGGACAAGGAACATGCTCAGCGCCCATAGCTTCAAGCACTTCAGCGGTATCGATATCCGTGCCAATGGTGAGACGCACAGGCATATCCAGAATCTTTGGCAGCATCGCCGGGGCAATACACATAAAACCGAGCGGCTTGCCCTGTTCGTGACATTCCCTCGCCAGGCGGCGTAAATCTGCATCAACCTCACAATCAGCGCCCTGCGAAGCAAAGGTGCTTAGATTTTTAGCCGCGCCAAAACCACCCGGCACAATCAATGCGTCAAGGTTTTCAGACAAAGCTTCACGCAACGGCTGAATATTGCCGCGAGTGATGCGCGCCGCTTCTACCAGCACGTCGCGAGTTTCTGCTGCAGCTTCGCCTGTTAAATGATCGATCACGTCAGACTGAGGTTTATCCGGCGCGAAGCAAACTGCTTCAGCACCAGCACGAGAAATGGCCAACAGCGTTAATACGGCCTCATGAATCTCACTACCGTCATAAACCCCACAGCCGCTTAGCACTACGCCTATTTTTTTCATCCGTCCGCTCCTTTTTGTTCCCGGTGAATCAGTATCAGCCACGTTAATTTGATCGCTATGCTTCACATATTTTACTGATTCACGTAACAAATATTTTAAGGTTTGCTATCTTATATGGCTGACAGCCCGCGAATTGCTGGTTGTGCCATTCGATAATTCAACGCTAAAAAAGGCGCAACCCTGTTTTCCCTGGTGTTGGCGCAGTATTCGCGCACCCCGGCCTGGCCGGGGTCATTTTTTTCCAGCGTCCGCAACCCACGCTCTTAATACGCTAACGTCATGTTGCCACTCTTGTTTCAGCTCTTCGATCCATTCCCCGACATTATCAGACCACGCAGGTAAATCTGGGGACTGAATTTGCTGGGCAACCTGCTGTAAATGCCGCAAACCAACAGAACCTGCCGCACCTTTAATTTTATGCCCCTCTTCCACCACGCCCTTGTTATCCCGCGCGGTCATATTGGAATCGAGCACCTCTAAATAACCCGGCATCATTTTTTCAAACATCGCCAGGCCATCGATAATCAGTTTCGGCCCCACCAGCTCGATATATTGTTCGAGCATCGGAATATCGAGTAACGCTTGCTGTTTTTCACTATCGACTTTTGCCACCACAGGCTCCTTCTCCGTTATCTGCTTATCCCAGAATTTTTGGATCATCGACATCAAGGCAGGCACGGCGAGCGGCTTACTCAGCACATCATCCATCCCGGCCTCAAGATACTCAGTTTTGTTTTTCAGCACGTTAGCCGTTAGCGCCACCAGCGGCGGCAGCTCGTCTTTGCTAAAGCGTTTATTCAGCTCGCGGGAGATATCCAGCCCGGTCATATCCGGCAACTGGATATCCAGCAGCACCAGATCGTATTCGCCCGGTATAAACATCTCCAGTGCGTCTTTCCCGGTCATTGCTACGTCAACGCTGTTGCCAAGCTTCTCGAGCACAGAACGCGCCACGATAACGTTAAGCTCAATATCCTCCACCAGCAGCACATGCAGGGCAGGCAGCGGCATATCGTCATCTTCCAGCGTGTCTTCCACTTCCTCGGCCACGCTCGGCGCCTGAACGGTCAGCGTGAACAGGGAACCTTCACCCGGCTTGCTGGTGACGGTAATATCCCCGCCCATACTTTTCGCCAGACGGCGAGAAACAGCCAGCCCAATCCCCGTTCCGGTCGCAGGCTTGCCGCCGTGGCTGTCTTTAACCTGATAGTACATAGCAAAGATTTTGTCCTGCTCGTCCACCGGAATACCAATCCCTGAATCCTGAACCTCAAAGCGCAGGCAGCTCTCTTCTTCATAGCGAACCCGTACCGTGACTAATCCCCCTTTTGGCGTGAACTTCACGGCATTGCTGATCAGGTTCCAGAGGATCTGACGCAGACGCGTCCCGTCCGTCACCACTTTGTGCGGCAACGGTAACGTCGGGTCCATCACAAACGACAGCCCTTTCTGCTGAGCCTGCAGCCCAGAGAGGTTTTCCAGATCGGCCAGGAAGCTGGTGAAATCTACCGACTGGTTATCGAGCTGCACTTTGCGGCGCTCGAGCTTGTCCATATCGATGATATCGTTGAAAATATTGCCCAACGTAATGGCAGAAACATGAATCGTTTTCAGATAGTTGGTCTGCTCGGCGGTGAGATCGGTATCCAGCAGAATACGGCTCAGGCCGACAATGCCATTCAGCGGCGTACGCAGCTCGTGGCTGATGGTGGAGATAAAGGTGGTCTTGTCCCGGCTCGCACGCTCCAGCGCGTCCTGATAGCGCTTACGCTCGGTAATATCGCGGCCAAAGCCCATCAGCCCGTGGCGTTTACCGACACGGTCGTAATAAGGCACTTTACGAATTTCAAAGCAGGCTTTACGGCCATCCGGGTAGTCCAGCCATTGCTCATAGGTCAGAGACACGTTGTGGCGGAACACTTTTTCGTCTGTTTCCAGCACCTTCTCAGCGGCTTCGGCAGAGTACACATCCTGCGGCTTGAGGTGGATAAGCTGTTTCTCGCTCTTGCCGGTCAGCAACTCCATCGCCCGGTTGCAGCCTGAAAACTCCCGGTCTTCGTTGCGATAGAAGACCAGATCGGGCGAAGCATCAAGGAAAGAGCGCAGGAAAGAGGATTGCTGCTCGAGCCGGATTTGCGTCTCCTCACGCTCCTGCATTTCAACTTTAAGCTGCTCCAGCATGGTCTGGCGCTCGGCTTCCGCTTTTACACGGTCGGCGATTTCCTGGTTAAGCTGGGCGATATTGTCCTTAAGCTGCACGTTAAGAATGAGGTCGCGCTCACGCATCTCCTCCAGCTTTTCCACCAGCTTCGACAGCCGTTGCCTGGACTCCTCAAGCTGTTCAACCACAACTGACAGGAAGTAAACCGCCCAGGGCGTAATCAACAACCCAAAGAAGATAGAGCGGACAACGTCGATACTTTCAACCTGGCCGCTCAGCAGCATGGTGACGGCCATTTGCACCACCATCGCCAACACGACCAGCGCCGAAGCCAGCAGCAGGGAGAAGCGCACCAGCCCCAGCTTCACCATAAGATCAACGTAATACTGCGCCAATAACCGAATTTGCTTCATGGAACGATTCCTTCGCCTTGGATGCGCTAAATATACCGCAAAAAGGAACCGGGCTCAGGATTTACGAAAGAACTGAGAGATCCCACGGCGTGCCCAGCGCTGACCCCTGCGCCCCGTGCGCCAGCAAATACTTGTCGATATCCACCATCGCGGCCCAGCGGTTCTCACACCATAAAGGGGCAAGCAAGGTTGGACGCCGGGCATTAGCCGAAATGCGATGGAACACGACATCAAGTGGCGTATGGCGAATCATTTCTCCCGCGGTGACGACATACTCATCCAGCGTGATCCCCTCAAGGCGACCTGCTCGCCAGCTTTTGGCCATAATGCTTCCGTCAACGATATGCAGAGGGTGTAGCTTCAGGCCGTCTACACCGGTTTCAACCACTTGCTCCAGCGTGTCCCTACATTGCTGCTGGCCTTCACCCGGTAAACCGACAATCAGATGGCTGCAAACCTTTAACCCCCTCGCTCGGGCCCGGCGGGTAGTTTCCTGATAACAGGCAAAATCGTGCCCACGGTTGATGCGATGCAGCGTTTTGTCATTCGCCGTCTGTAACCCCAGCTCCAGCCACACTTCATAGCCCTGAGCGTGATAATCGCTTAGCAAATCCAGCACGCTGTCGGGCACGCAGTCAGGCCGGGTACCCACGCACAGCCCCACGATGCTGGTCTGGCTGACCGCCTGCTGGTACATCGATCGCAACACCTGCACTTCAGCCCAGGTGCTGGTATAGGCCTGGAAATAAGCCAGATAGCGCTGAGCACGATTCACACGGCTGGCCTGGTGTGCGAGCTGCTCGGCAATGGAATTGTGCTGCTGAGTTTCATCAGCGAAAGAGGCCACGTTGCAAAAAGTACAGCCGCCTCGCCCGATCGTACCGTCGCGATTGGGGCAACTGAAACCGCCATGCAGCGTGAGTTTATGGACTTTTTGCCCGTAGCGACGAGAGAGATCGCCGCCAAACATATTGACTAATTTCTGTAACTGCATAATCTGATGGGCCGTCCCGAAAAAGGGGACTAGCCTGCCATTTTCTTCTCGCACCGGCGATGACCTGGATCAATCGCTTCGGCGCAGCCTTACCTATTGCATATAAACTCAAAATAAGTGCAACTCTATTCACATCAGGCTTGATTACTTTTCCTTATGATGCGGCCCTTTATTTAAAGAATATGACGAACGGTGAAAAACAGTGTCATGCTGCACTTCACGGGGATTAAGCAGCATATCATGCTGGCAATATCATTCATGCCAGCATGGTCTGGAGTTTCACGGCCTTTCGGATAGTGAGGACGATCACATAACACTCGGCGTTCGTCGTCGTTTCCCCACAGTCAAAAAAGAACAAAAAACCATTAAATTCATAATATTAAGTCACTCTTAGCACAGTTTTGTATAAATAAGAATGCCATTTGACCTGTGTGCTCTTTCCCGATAAGTTGGAAATCCGCTGGAAGCTTTCTGGATGGGTTCTGTGCCCATCATATTTATGCAGTAATTGAGATTCCCTCTAAAGCAAGTCCTCAACACTTGTGACACCGGATGCGTTGGACATTAAGAGGGCGACACGCGAGGCAAGCGTATGATGCGCAAACCCCGTCGCCATGCCCTTGCTGCGTCCACGCGCAAACGGTTGGGAGTAACGTAGAGCCTGGGGAGGTTCACTGATATGTTGTACGATAAATCCCTTGAGAAGGATAACTGTGGTTTCGGCCTGATCGCCCACATAGAAGGCGAACCTAGCCACAAGGTAGTGCGTACCGCTATTCACGCGCTAGCCCGTATGCAGCACCGTGGTGCCATCCTTGCCGACGGTAAAACCGGCGACGGTTGTGGTCTGCTGCTGCAAAAACCCGATCGTTTCTTCCGCATTGTTGCAGAAGAGCGCCACTGGCGTTTGGCCAAGAACTATGCCGTTGGCATGATTTTCTTGAACCAGGATGACGCGCTTGCCCGCGCCAGCCGCCGCATTGTTGAAGAAGAGCTGCAAAACGAAACGCTGTCTATTGTTGGCTGGCGTGAAGTGCCGGTGAACAAAGACGTGCTCGGTGAAATCGCCCTCTCCTCTCTGCCACGTATTGAACAAATTTTCGTTAACGCCCCGGCGGGCTGGCGCCCTCGTGATATGGAACGCCGCCTGTTTATCGCCCGTCGCCGCATCGAAAAACGCATCCAGGAAGATAAAGACTTCTATATCTGCAGCCTGTCTAACCTGGTGAACATTTATAAAGGTCTGTGTATGCCGGCTGACCTGCCGCGCTTCTACCTGGACCTCGCGGACCTGCGCCTGGAATCGGCCATTTGCCTGTTCCACCAGCGTTTTTCCACCAACACCGTGCCACGCTGGCCGCTGGCTCAACCGTTCCGCTATCTGGCGCACAACGGTGAAATCAACACCATCACCGGTAACCGCCAGTGGGCGCGCGCACGTACCTATAAATTCCAGACGCCGCTGATCCCCGATCTGCACGACGCCGCTCCGTTCGTGAACGAAACCGGCTCCGACTCCAGCTCCATGGATAACATGCTTGAGCTGCTGCTGGCGGGCGGGATGGATATCGTGCGCGCCATGCGTTTGCTGGTTCCGCCTGCATGGCAGAACAACCCGAACATGGATCCTGAGCTGCGTGCCTTCTTCGACTTTAACTCCATGCATATGGAGCCGTGGGACGGCCCGGCCGGTATCGTTATGTCGGACGGGCGTTTCGCCGCCTGTAACCTGGACCGTAACGGCCTGCGTCCGGCACGTTATGTGATCACCAAGGACAAGCTCATCACCTGCGCCTCTGAGGTCGGGATCTGGGACTACCAGCCGGATGAAGTGGTTGAGAAAGGCCGCGTTGGCCCGGGCGAGCTGATGGTTATCGACACCCGTGTCGGGCGTATTCTGCACTCCGCTGAAACCGATGCCGAGCTGAAAAGCCGCCATCCGTATAAAGAGTGGATGGAGAACAACGTTCGCCGCCTGGTGCCGTTTGAAGACCTGCCGGACGAAAAAGTGGGCGCACGGGAGCTCGACGACGACACGCTCGCCAGCTACCAGAAACAGTTTAACTACAGCAGCGAAGAGCTGGATTCAGTGATCCGTGTGCTGGGCGAAAATGGCCAGGAAGCCGTGGGTTCAATGGGCGATGACACCCCATTTGCCGTACTTTCCAGCCAACCACGCATTATTTACGACTACTTCCGCCAGCAGTTTGCGCAGGTGACCAACCCGCCAATCGATCCGCTGCGTGAAGCCCACGTCATGTCCCTGGCCACCAGCATTGGTCGCGAAATGAACGTCTTCTGTGAAGCAGAAGGCCAGGCACACCGCCTGAGCTTCAAATCGCCGATTCTGCTGTGGTCCGATTTCCAGCAGCTCACCACGCTGGAAGAGGAACACTATCGCGCCGATACGCTCGACATCACCTATGACGTGACCGAGAAGTCGCTGCACGAAACGGTGATGGCGTTGTGCGACGAAGCGGAACGCATGGTTCGCAACGGCACTGTCTTGCTGGTGCTGTCCGACCGTAATATTGCCAAAAATCGCCTGCCGGTTCCGGCTCCAATGGCCGTGGGCGCCATCCAGACTCGCCTCGTTGAGAAGAGCCTGCGCTGTGATGCCAACATCATTGTTGAAACCGCCAGCGCCCGCGATCCGCATCACTTCGCCGTGCTGCTGGGCTTCGGCGCGACCGCAATCTACCCGTACCTCGCCTATGAAACCCTGGCGAAGCTGGTCGACAACGGCGCTATCGACAAAAACTACCGCACCGTGATGCAGAACTACCGCAACGGCATCAACAAAGGGCTGTACAAGATCATGTCCAAAATGGGCATCTCGACTATCGCCTCTTACCGTTGCTCTAAGCTGTTTGAAGCGGTGGGTCTGCATAAAGAAGTGTCCGAGCTTTGCTTCCAGGGCGCGGTCAGCCGCATCGGTGGTGCAGGCTTTGGCGACTTCCAGCAGGATCTGTTGAACCTGTCCAAACGCGCCTGGCTGGTACGTAAGCCGTTGGATCAGGGTGGTCAGCTGAAATTCGTTCACGGCGGGGAATACCACGCCTATAACCCGGACGTAGTGCAAACGCTGCAAAAAGCGGTGCAGAGCGGCGAATACAGCGACTATCAGCAATACGCGAAGCTGGTTAACGAGCGTCCTGTCGCCACGCTGCGCGATATGCTTGCGCTGAATCCGCAGGACGAGTCCGTCAAAATTGAAGACGTTGAGCCAGCAACCGAGCTGTTCAAACGCTTTGATACCGCGGCGATGTCTATCGGCGCCCTGAGCCCGGAAGCACATGAATCCCTGGCTGAGGCGATGAACAGCATCGGCGGGAACTCTAACTCCGGCGAAGGCGGCGAAGATCCAGCGCGCTACGGCACCAATAAAGTGTCCCGTATCAAGCAGGTCGCTTCCGGCCGCTTTGGCGTGACGCCTGCCTACCTGGTCAACGCCGACGTTATCCAGATTAAAGTTGCACAAGGCGCAAAACCGGGCGAAGGCGGTCAGCTGCCGGGTGATAAAGTGACACCTTACATCGCCAAGCTGCGCTATTCCGTGCCCGGCGTGACGCTGATTTCACCTCCGCCTCACCACGATATTTACTCTATCGAGGATCTGGCGCAGCTTATTTTCGACCTGAAGCAGGTTAACCCGAAGGCGATGATTTCCGTGAAGCTGGTTTCCGAACCGGGCGTCGGCACCATCGCGACGGGCGTAGCCAAAGCCTATGCTGACCTGATTACTATTGCCGGCTACGACGGCGGCACCGGCGCAAGCCCGCTGTCGTCCGTGAAATACGCGGGCTGCCCGTGGGAACTTGGCCTGGTGGAAACTCAGCAGGCGCTGGTGGCTAACGGCCTGCGCCATAAGATTCGCCTGCAGGTAGACGGCGGCCTGAAAACCGGCCTCGACATCATTAAGGCGGCCATTCTTGGGGCTGAAAGCTTCGGCTTCGGTACCGGGCCAATGGTTGCACTGGGCTGTAAATACCTGCGAATTTGTCACCTGAACAACTGCGCAACCGGCGTTGCAACTCAGGATGACAAACTGCGTAAAAACCATTACCACGGCCTGCCGTTCAAAGTGACCAACTACTTTGAATTCATCGCTCGCGAAACCCGCGAACTGATGGCGCTGCTGGGCGTGAAACGTCTGGTTGATTTGATTGGCCGTACCGACCTGCTGAAAGAGCTGGACGGGTTTACCGCCAAACAGCAGAAGCTGGATCTGTCTGCTCTGCTGAAAACGGCTGAGCCGATGCCGGGCAAAGCGGTGTACTGCACCGAGCATAACCCGCCGTTCGATAAGGGCGACCTTAACGCACAGCTGCTGAACCAGGCGCAGGCGTATGTGGACGACAAGCAGAGCAAAACGTTCTGGTTTGATATTCGCAACACTGACCGTTCGATTGGGGCTTCGCTTTCCGGCTACATCGCCCAGCAACACGGCGACCAGGGCCTGGCGTCTGACCCAATCAAGGCGCACTTTAGCGGTACCGCAGGCCAGAGCTTCGGCGTCTGGAACGCAGGCGGCGTTGAGCTGCACCTGACCGGTGATGCCAACGACTATGTCGGCAAAGGCATGGCTGGCGGGCTGATTTCTCTGCGTCCACCGGTGGGCTCAGCCTTCCGCAGCCACGAAGCGACCATTATTGGCAACACCTGCCTGTACGGTGCCACTGGCGGGAAGATGTATGCCGCAGGCCGTGCCGGTGAACGTTTCGCGGTGCGCAACTCCGGTGCGATCACCGTGGTTGAAGGCATCGGCGATAACGGCTGTGAATACATGACCGGCGGTATCGTCTGTATTCTGGGCAAAACGGGGGTTAACTTCGGGGCTGGTATGACGGGCGGTTTCGCCTATGTACTGGACGAAGACGGTGAATTCCGCAAACGCGTGAACCCGGAACTGGTTGAATTACTGAATGTAGAAGAACTGGCGATTCATGAAGAGCACTTGCGCGGCATGATCACCGAACACGTTCAGCTGACCGGCTCCCAGCGCGGCGAAGAGATCCTGGCCAACTGGCCGGCATTCGCCTCGAAATTCACCCTGGTTAAACCGAAGTCCAGTGATGTCAAAGCATTGTTGGGTCACCGCAGTCGTTCCGCAGCTGAGCTGCGGGTGCAGGCGCAGTAAGAGGTCACGATGAGTCAAAACGTTTATCAATTTATCGACTTGCAGCGCGTTGATCCGCCGAAGAAGCCGCTGAAGATCCGCAAAATTGAATTTGTGGAAATCTACGAGCCGTTCTCTGAGGGGCAGGCCAAGGCGCAGGCTGACCGCTGCCTCTCCTGCGGCAACCCGTACTGCGAGTGGAAGTGCCCGGTTCATAACTACATTCCAAACTGGCTGAAACTGGCCAATGAGGGCCGCATTATTGAGGCAGCCGAGCTGTCTCACCAAACCAACAGCCTGCCGGAAGTCTGCGGCCGCGTCTGCCCGCAGGACCGTCTTTGCGAAGGCTCCTGCACGCTGAACGACGAGTTCGGGGCGGTGACCATCGGCAATATCGAGCGCTATATCAACGATAAAGCGATTGAGATGGGCTGGAAGCCGGACCTGACCGGCGTGAAGCAAACCGGTAAGCGCGTGGCTATCATCGGTGCAGGCCCTGCCGGGCTTGCCTGTGCGGACGTTCTGGCGCGTAACGGCGTGAAGGCAGTGGTTTATGACCGACACCCTGAAATCGGCGGTCTGCTGACCTTCGGCATTCCAGCCTTTAAGCTGGAAAAAGAGGTAATGACCAAGCGTCGCGAAATCTTCAGCGGGATGGGGATTGAATTCAAACTCAATACCGAAGTAGGCCGCGACGTGCAAATGGACGAACTGCTGAGCGAATACGACTCCGTGTTCCTGGGCGTCGGCACCTATCAGTCCATGCGCGGTGGTCTCGAAAATGAAGACGCGCCAGGCGTGTATGACGCCCTGCCGTTCCTCATCGCCAATACCAAGCAGATTATGGGCTTCAGCGAAACAGCCGAAGAACCGTATGTCAGCATGGAAGGCAAGCGAGTTGTCGTGCTGGGCGGCGGGGATACCGCTA
This sequence comes from Cedecea sp. NFIX57, assembly GCF_900177785.1. NCBI lineage: Bacteria > Pseudomonadati > Pseudomonadota > Gammaproteobacteria > Enterobacterales > Enterobacteriaceae > Cedecea > Cedecea sp. NFIX57. Next base: position 106,440 of record NZ_FXAS01000008.1, read on the forward strand.
TGGACTGCGTGCGTACTTCAGTGCGCCAGGGTGCAACCCACGTGACCTGTGCCTACCGTCGTGACGAAGAAAACATGCCGGGCTCTAAGCGCGAAGTGAAAAACGCGCGTGAAGAAGGCGTAGAGTTCCAGTTCAATCTGCAGCCACTGGGCGTGGAAATTAACGCTAATGGCCGGGTGTGCGGTGTGAAAGTGGCCCGTACCGAGCTGGGTGTGCCGGATGCTAATGGCCGTCGCCGCCCGGAGATCGTCGCCGGTTCCGAGCATGTACTGCCTGCCGATGCGGTGGTAATGGCCTTCGGTTTCCGCCCTCACAGCATGACGTGGCTGGAGCAGCAGAGCGTTGAGCTGGACAGCCAGGGGCGCATTCTCGCGCCAGAAGCTAGCGAGAATGCTTTCCAGACCAGCAACCCGAAAATCTTCGCCGGTGGCGATGCGGTTCGCGGTTCCGATCTGGTGGTAACGGCTATTGCTGAAGGGCGCAAAGCTGCTGACGGGATCCTGAACTTCCTCGAAGTATAAGCGTTAAAATCTGGCGGCTTCGGCCGCCAGCTTTAGTCGCTATCGCACCATAAAAAAAGCCAGTCTTTCGACTGGCTTTTTGTTATTTCACCACGCGCAGTGCGGGGCGACCACCGCGAGGCGGCGGCGGATCGTCATCCGGGTTATTCTCATCATCACCGTGATCCGGGCGATCGCCGTCAATAACCTGCATCACTTTTTCAGTCTCACCGAGGACTGGCTGGTCATCGTTGTGGCTTTCTGCGTCTTCGTCATAGCCCGCTTCCGGCTCAAACATAGTGCCCGCGCCATTTTCACGTGCATAAATAGCCAGCACGGCAGCCATAGGCACGTTAACCTGGCGAGGTACGCCGCCGAAACGCGCGTTAAAGCGCACTTCGTCGTTGGCCAGCTCCAGATTCCCTACGGCACGAGGTGCGATGTTCAGCACAATTTGCCCGTCACGCGCATACTCCATCGGAACCTGTACGCCCGGCAGCGTGATATCTACCACCAGATGCGGCGTGAGCTGGTTATCCAACAGCCACTCATAAAAGGCCCGCAGCAGATAAGGACGGCGCGGCGACAGCTGCGACATATCCATCAATTAGCCTCGGGTCTGCAGACGCATTTCGCGCTCAGGTTCGGTCAAAGAGGCCAGGAAGGAGTCACGCTCGAAGACGCGGGTCATGTACCCTTTCATCTCTTTGGAGCCAGCACCTGTCAGCTCAATGCCCATCTGCGGCAAGCGCCACAGCAGCGGAGCCAGATAGCAGTCGACCAGGCTGAACTCGTCGCTCAGGAAGAAAGGCTTCTGGGTAAAGACCGGGGCGATGCTCAACAGCTCTTCACGCAGCTGCTTACGAGCGGCTTCCGCTTCCTGCGCTGAGCCATTCATCACCACATTCATCAGCGAATACCAGTCTTTCTCAATACGGTGCATGTACAGACGGCTTTCACCACGCGCAACCGGATAAACCGGCATCAAAGGTGGGTGCGGGAAACGCTCATCAAGGTATTCCATGATGATGCGGGATTCCCACAGCGTCAGCTCGCGGTCAACCAGGGTCGGTACGCTGTGATTGGGGTTGAGGTCAATCAGATCCTGAGGCAGGTTATCCGTTTCCACATGCTCAATTTCAACGCTAACACCTTTCTCAGCCAGGACGATACGTACCTGGTGACTGTAGATGTCAGTAGGACCGGAAAACAGCGTCATCACCGAACGTTTGTTGGCAGCGACAGCCATGAAAACCTCCAAGTTTATCCAGAAAATTACTGCTAATAGCCGCAAGCGGCGACTAACCTGACCGTTTATTACCCAATGCTTCGCCAGAACATCGCTGACGCCCTTTAAGGGGCGAAAACAACCGGATGCCGACATTTGGGCAGAAAATTGGATGATAGTTTACCAGATTTTACTGGTTTTGTGGTGGTCGTATATTGAATTTGCCTGAAAGGCAAATCATTTCAAAATGTTAGACGCAATAATATAAATTACAGGCATAAAAAAACCCGGTACCAGGACCGGGCTTTTTGCCAACTGTCTTGCTGCCTGGAAAGGCAGAGAACAATTAACGTTTGGAGAACTGAGGACGACGACGTGCTTTACGCAGACCGACTTTCTTACGTTCAACCTGACGAGCATCACGGGTAACGAAGCCAGCTTTACGCAGCTCGGAACGCAGGGACTCATCGTACTCCATCAGAGCGCGGGTGATACCGTGACGGATCGCACCAGCCTGACCAGAGATACCACCACCTTTAACGGTGATGTACAGATCCAGTTTCTCAACCATGTCGACCAGTTCCAGCGGCTGACGAACTACCATGCGGGCAGTTTCACGACCGAAGTACTGTTCCAGAGAACGTTGGTTGATAACGATTTTGCCGTTGCCCGGTTTGATAAACACGCGAGCTGCGGAACTTTTGCGGCGACCAGTGCCGTAGTATTGATTTTCAGCCATTGCCTATAATCCCGATTAAATGTCCAGAACTTGCGGTTGCTGTGCCGCGTGGTTGTGCTCGGTGCCCGCGTAAACTTTCAGTTTACGGAACATTGCACGACCCAGCGGGCCCTTTGGCAGCATGCCTTTAACCGCGATTTCAATCACACGCTCAGGACGGCGGGCAATCATCTCTTCAAAGGTCGCTTGTTTGATACCACCGATGTGGCCGGTGTGGTGGTAGTACACTTTGTCAGTACGCTTGTTGCCGGTTACAGCAACTTTGTCAGCGTTCAGAACGATGATGTAATCACCAGTATCAACGTGCGGAGTGTATTCCGCTTTGTGCTTACCGCGCAGACGGCGAGCCAGTTCAGTAGCCAGACGACCTAAGGTCTTACCTTCAGCATCAACGACATACCAGTCGCGCTGTACAGTTTCTGGTTTAGCTGTAAAAGTTTTCATTAAAAGCTTACCCAATATATAGTTACACGTTGGTGAACACCCAAACGTTTAAAATCAGTCGAGGTTCACGCGACATTGTCCAGCAAACCTACCCCTTCGAATAGCCTATGCCGGCACGACAAAAGTTTTGGGAAAAAAACTTTGGTTGTAACGTGGGGTCGCAAGATTATAGAGAAGTCGACCTCAAAGATCGACCACAATTTGTCGTTGATATCACATATTCATCGTCACGGCAGATGAGGCCGGCGCAAATACTCTTCACTTTGCATTTCCTGCAGCCTGGAAAGACAGCGCTGGAACTCAAACTTAAGCCTTTCCCCTTGATAAATATTGAATAGCTCGGCCTCAGCGGACACAACCAGCTTGACGTGGCGCTCATAGAATTCGTCCACCATAGCGATAAAACGGCGTGCCTCACTTTCCATCAGCGTTGTCATCACCGTTACATTAAACAGCAGGACAGTGTGGAACTGGCGCGAAAGCGCGATGTAATCATGCTGGCTGCGGGCATCCACACATAGCGTACTGAAGTCGATAGCCAGCGTCTGGTTTGCGGCCCCCATCGTCACCATTGGCCGGTGGTTGATTTCCAGCACCGGCACACCTTCGCGCTTTGCCCCGGCCAGAGCGACATAAAGCTTTTCCATTTGTACGGCGGTGTCTGCATTCAGCGGTGACAGCCAGAGGTGCGCCTGAGTCAGCGTTCTCAGGCGATAATCAATCCCGGCATCCACGTTCATCACGTCGCAATAGCGTTTGATTGCTTCGATGGCGGGTAAGAATCGCGCGCGCTGCAGCCCATTGCGGTACAAATCATCGGGCGGGATGTTCGACGTGGCCACCAGCGTAATGCCTCGCGCAAAAAGCGCTTTCATTAATGTGCCCAGCAGCATGGCATCGGTGATATCAGAGACAAAAAATTCGTCGAAGCACAGCACATCTGCTTCGGCCTTAAAGCCGTCAGCAATGATTTCTAAAGGATCGGTGTGGCCCTGCTGCTGCGCCAGCTCTTCGTGAACCCGAAGCATAAAGCGGTGAAAGTGCAGCCTGAGTTTGCGCTCTCCCGGCAAACTCTGAAAAAACATATCCATCAGCCAGGTTTTACCTCGCCCCACGCCTCCCCACATATACAAACCCCGGGCAGGCTCCTGCCCGGCCTGAACCTCTTTTTTACCGAACAGCTTGCCGAACTTAGTCAGCAACCCACCGGCAGGCGCAGGCGTTGGTGCAACGGACAATGCTTGCCAGATCGCGTCCAGGCGCATAATCGCCTCGCGCTGTACGTCATCAGGTTGAAAACTGCCTTCTGCCAGGGCCTGCTGGTAGCGCGATGCAGGAGAGAGATTTTGCATGGTATTATTATCTTCCCTTTATAATCGGATAGCCGTTCATTGCCATTTTCGAACCGGTTGTCCAAAAAAAGGCCGTTCTACCCTAAGCGATGCAGCGTCAGGATTCCACTTCTCTTAGGTTAACGGTTATAGTGGCTACATTACCCTACGGAATCACAAGATAACGGGAGAAGTTCATGACTTGGGAATATGCGCTTATTGGGTTAGTGGTGGGCCTTATTATCGGCGCCGTAGCCATGCGTTTCGGCAACCGTAAGCTGCGCCAGCAGCAAGCTCTGCAGTATGAGCTGGAAAAAAACAAAGCGGAGCTTGAAGAGTACCGCGAAGAGTTAGTCAGCCACTTTGCCCGCAGCGCCGAGCTGCTGGACAACATGGCGCACGATTATCGCCAGCTGTATCAGCATATGGCAAAAAGCTCCAGCAGCCTGCTGCCAGAGATGACAGCGGAAGCCAATCCGTTCCGTAACCGCCTTGCCGAATCTGAAGCCGGGAACGATCAGGCGCCGGTTCAGATGCCGCGTGATTATTCAGACGGTGCTTCCGGCCTGCTTCGCGCCGGTGCAAAACGCGATTAATCCCTGTTTTAGCTTTTCCGGGGCACAGTTCAGGTGCCCCATCCTTTCCTGACCCAGCTATCATTTAATTGTCTTGTGCTTTCTTATTACGCCATTGTGAGTCGATTGATATTTCAATAACATCCATTGCGTGAGTGGGCATTCCTTTTTCCAGGTGACGAGAGCCAGCATCCAATGAAGAAACAAACACGGCTGTTGAGTGCATTAGCGTTAAGCGTCGGTCTGACGCTCGGCGTATCCCCTCTGGCAAGCGCGTCACTGCCTTCCCAGGTTCCAGGCCAGCCGGCTTTGCCAAGCCTTGCGCCGATGCTGGAAAAAGTCTTGCCGGCGGTCGTCAGCGTGCAGGTTGAAGGCACCGCCTCGGCTTCCAGCCAGAAAGTGCCGGAAGAGTTCAAAAAGTTCTACGGCGATGATGCCCCCTCCGACGCGCCGCAGCAGTTTGAAGGTTTAGGCTCTGGCGTCATCATCAACGCCGCGAAAGGCTATGTCCTGACCAACAATCATGTGATTAATCAGGCACAGAAAATCAGCGTGCAGCTGAATGACGGGCGTGAATTTGATGCCAAACTGATTGGCGGAGACGATCAAAGCGACATCGCACTGCTTCAGTTGCAAAACGCGACCGGGCTTACCGAAATCAAAGTGGCCGACTCTGACAAGCTTAAAGTAGGTGATTTTGCGGTTGCGGTGGGTAACCCCTTTGGCCTTGGTCAAACAGCGACCTCCGGCATCGTTTCCGCACTGGGCCGCAGCGGCCTGAACCTTGAAGGCCTGGAAAACTTTATTCAGACCGATGCTTCAATCAACCGCGGCAACTCCGGCGGCGCGCTGCTCAACCTGAACGGTGAGCTGATTGGCATCAACACAGCGATTCTTGCTCCCGCCGGCGGCAGCGTAGGGATTGGTTTTGCTATCCCGAGCAATATGGCCCAAACCCTCGCCAAACAACTGATGGAATTTGGTGAAATCAAACGTGGGCTGTTGGGTATTAAAGGCATGGAGATGAACGCCGACATCGCCAAAGCGTTTAACCTTTCCACCCAGCGCGGCGCCTTTGTCAGTGAGGTCCTGCCTCAGTCAGGCTCGGCAAAAGCGGGCGTTAAAGCCGGGGATATCATCACCAGCCTGAACGGTAACCCGCTGAGCAGTTTCGCCGAGCTACGAGCGAAAATCGCCACAACCGAGCCAGGCACCGTGGTGAAACTGGGCTTGCTGCGCGACGGTAAACCACTGGAAGTCAGCGTGACGCTGGACAAGAGCACCGCCTCTTCCGCCAGCGCGGAAATGATCCTGCCAGCGCTGCAGGGGGCCACGCTAAGCGATGGGCAACTGAAGGACGGCGGAAAAGGTATTCGTCTGGATAACGTGGATAAAGGCACGCCTGCGGCTCAGGTCGGCCTGCACAAAGACGATATTATCGTCGGCATTAACCGCGAGCGAATTCATACCATCGCCGAAATGCGCAAAGTGCTGGAAACCAAGCCTGCGGTTATCGCGCTGCATGTTGTTCGCGGTGAACAGAGCCTCTATTTGCTGTTGCGTTAACGGAAGCAGAGAAACGGACATCGTCTGTACGATGTCCGTTCAACTCATGCTATTCTGCGGTCGATTTCTCACTCATTAACTCAAACTCATGTTTCTAAAGATCTTACGTTCGATTGTCATTGGGCTAATTGTTGCGGGGCTTCTGCTGCTCGCGATGCCGTCGTTGCGCAAAGCCGTTGGCCCACTTGCGCCTGCGCAATATGACAGCACAGACGAAACGCCGATGAGCTTTAATCCGGCGGTGCGCCGCGCTGCCCCGGCGGTAGTGAATGTGTACAACCGCAGCGTAGGCAATAACGGCCAAAACCAGCTTCAAATCAAGACGCTCGGCTCCGGCGTTATCATGGACGGGCGTGGCTACATCATCACCAACAAGCACGTGATCAACGATGCCGAGCAGATCATCGTCGCGCTCCAGGACGGGCGGGTGTTTGAAGCCCTGCTTATTGGCTCCGATAGCCTGACCGACCTCGCAGTGTTGAAAATCAACGCCACTAACCTGCCGATCATTCCTATTAACGGCAAGCGCCAGCCCCATATTGGCGACGTGGTCATGGCCATCGGTAACCCTTACAACCTGGGGCAGACGGTCACGCAGGGCATTATCAGCGCTACCGGGCGCATCGGCCTGAGCCCTTCGGGCCGACAGTCGTTCCTGCAAACTGACGCTTCGATTAACCGTGGCAACTCCGGCGGGGCGCTGGTGAACTCACTCGGGGAACTGATGGGCATCAACACCCTGTCGTTTGACAAGAGTAATGACGGCGAAACGCCGGAAGGGATTGGTTTTGCGATACCGACCCAGTTGGCGACCAAGATAATGGATAAGCTCATCCGCGATGGGCGGGTTATTCGTGGCTACATCGGCATTGGCGGCAGAGAAATCACTCCGCTACATGGCCCCTCCACCGGCATCGATCAGCTGCAAGGGATTATCGTTAATGCTGTATCCCCGGACGGCCCGGCCGCTCAGGCAGGTATTCAGGTTAACGACGTGATTATCTCGGTGAACCACAAACCAGCCATCTCGGCGCTGGAAACCATGGACCAGGTGGCAGAAATTCGCCCGGGCTCGGTGATTCCGGTCGAAGTCATGCGTGAAGATAAGAAACTCACGCTGCAGGTCACCGTGCAGGAATATCCCGCCGGAAGCTAAACGGCAGACATAAAAAAACCGGAACCTGAGTTCCGGTTTTTTTTATCCAGGCGTCGATTACTTAACGAATTCTTCGCCCAACTGGATATCTTTCTTCAGGGTATCCAGCATGCCTTCCATCGCGTTTTTCTCGAACGCGCTGAGGGTGCCGATAGCTTTACGCTCAACGATACCGTTTTTACCCAGCAGCAGCGGCTGAGAGAAGAAACGTGCGTGCTCGCCGTCGCCTTCAACGTAGGCGCATTCCACAACGTTGCTTTCGCCTTTCAGAGCGCGAACCAGAGACAGACCAAAACGAGCTGCAGCCTGGCCCATAGACAGCGTTGCAGACCCGCCACCGGCTTTCGCTTCAACCACTTCAGTACCCGCATTCTGGATACGTTTGGTCAGGTCAGCGACTTCCTGCTCGGTGAAGCTCACGCCAGGGATCTGGGACAGCAGAGGCAGAATGGTCACGCCAGAGTGGCCGCCAATCACCGGAACTTCGATATCCGTTGGCTGCTTGCCTTTCAGCTCAGCAACAAAGGTGTTAGAACGGATGATATCCAGCGTGGTCACGCCGAACAGTTTGTTCTTATCGTAAACACCCGCTTTTTTCAGCACTTCTGCGGCAATCGCCACGGTGGTGTTAACCGGGTTGGTAATAATACCGATGCAGGCTTTAGGGGCGGTTTTCGCCACTTGCTCGATCAGGTTTTTCACGATGCCAGCATTCACGTTGAACAGGTCGGAACGATCCATACCTGGTTTACGTGCTACACCTGCGGAGATCAGCACCACATCAGCACCCACCAGCGCAGGAGTAGCATCTTCGCCGGAGAAACCTTTGATTTTCACGTCAGTCGGGATATGACTCAGATCCACCGCAACCCCTGGGGTTACTGGCGCAATGTCATACAGAGAGAGTTCTGAGCCTGAAGGCAGTTGGGTCTTAAGTAGAAGGGCAAGCGCCTGGCCGATACCGCCAGCTGCGCCGAGGACTGCAACTTTCATCCTAAACTCCTTATTATGGTTAGCAAAATCGTGCCGTAACTCCATGCGGTGGCGACCATAATCCAGAGAGGAGATAATTACAATCTTCCCGCCGCCAGATTGCGATATAAAGCAATCACCGACCGCGTTGCTGCTGCATTTACTCGCCGGGAGGAACGACGCCATAGCGCCCGGTCACGACCTGATGTGGTTACATCAACGGCGGTTACATTACCCCTCCGCGCACACCAAAACAACATCATTTTGATAACATTTAATTTACTTTGAAGCTTATTTGCGAGTCGTGACACAGGCATGTTCGCCGATAACGAAATTTGATAAAATCGCCCGCTTTCATAACATTATTTCAGGCTGCTCTCCGCCGGATGATTCTCCCACTCTATTCAGGCCGCCGTAAAATCTGGCACCTGAAGGAAGATGAACAATTTGCATAAAAATTCATTTAAATGCATAATAATGTTATCTCTTTTACCCAGGATAGGTTATTTATGCGTAACTCCTCAAAACAAGAAGAATTAGTAAAGGCTTTCAAAGCATTACTTAAAGAAGAGAAATTCAGCTCACAGGGCGAGATAGTTCAGGCGTTACAAAACGACGGCTTCGAAAACATCAACCAATCCAAAGTCTCCCGCATGCTGACCAAATTCGGCGCGGTGAGAACACGCAATGCAAAGATGGAAATGGTCTACTGCCTGCCTGCCGAGCTGGGCGTCCCGACGACCTCCAGCCCGCTAAAAAACCTGGTTCTGGATATCGACTATAACGACGCCGTCGTAGTGATCCATACCAGCCCTGGGGCTGCACAGCTCATTGCTCGCCTGCTGGATTCACTGGGAAAAGCGGAAGGCATTCTGGGCACCATTGCCGGGGACGACACTATTTTCACCACACCGGCCAACAACTTCACGGTGAAAGAGCTGTACGAAGCCATTCTGGTGCTGTTCGAACAAGAGCTGTAATCACTCCCCCTCTTCTCAGCCCGCCGTCATGACGCGGCGGGCCTCTCATTCGGTAATCTTCCGTAAATAAACCTCAATCCAGCGTATGGAATTGCTTCAACACTATTCCTCAGGGCATTATTCTGCGCATTACCGCACAAATGGTTAAATTCACCCATATCTATGATTTTACTTATATTTAACAAAAATGGCGTGATAAAAACGTCTTTTTAATAACTATCAGGAATAAAAAATCATTTCGTTAATTTGAAGTTGCATAGGCAACAATTAGCAGGGTATTAATTTTTTCCGTAACTAGTGTATACTTAATTTCGTGATGAGGGTCACAGAACGATGACCCAACCAAAAGAATACGACGAGGAAAAAAACCATGAACATGAAAGCCACTTTAGTTACCGCCAGCCTGCTCTCCGCTCTGTCATTCGGCGTTTTCGCCGCTGACTCTATCAACGCTCAGCAAGCGCAGAATCGCCAGTCACTGGGTACCGTTTCCGTCGATGACATCGGCAGTTCTCCGATGGATATGCACGAAATGCTGAACCAGAAAGCTGAGCAAAACGGCGCTTCCGCTTACCGCGTGATCGAAGCCCGCACTGGTGGACACTGGCACGCAACGGCAGAACTGTACAAATAAGCGTTCTTAGCCATAAGCCAGTTGAATAGAGTTGAGTAGAAACGTTAAGCCTCGGCGGCCCCAAGTAGAAAAATCGCGATTAAGCCCTTCCAGCCGCCACGTTAAACCTTCAGGAGTAAAGACTATGAAAACCAAATTAACTATCGCCGCACTGAGCCTGCTGTCCGTTATCTCTTTAGGCGCTAACGCAGCCGCACACCAGATCAACAGCGAACAAGCTCAAGGCCTGCAATCCATGGGTTCCATTTCTGTAAGCCAGGTAGGCAGTGCGCCAATGGATATGCGTCAGGAATTGTCCCAGAAAGCCACAGAACAAGGTGCCTCTGCTTATCGTATTACCGAAGCCCGTAGCGGCGATAACTGGCACGCGACCGCAGAGCTGTACAAATAAACCCTCGTCGTACTTGTCCTACGACTTTGCCCCCGCTCGCCGGGGGCTTTTTTATGGCCGCTAATCATACGCTAGCCGTGAATGTTAAAACGGAGCTGGCCTTCCAGTTCTTCTTCTGCCTCGTCAAAGAGCAAAATGAGCGCCCCGAACCTGCGCCGCTTGCTTTCCGGCAGATGCGCAAACTCGATCTCCACGGGCAGCGGTAGCATGGACGCCGTGACCACGTCCCACAGGCTATCCAGATCGTGAACCTGCTCCTTGCGTAGCGCGAGTTGCTCCGCAAACTGGCGATAGAAAGCCAGGTTGTCGTCGATGTGGTTAAAATCAAAAGTAAATTTTTTCATCGCTGCCGTCCTGACTCTTTTAAGCAAGCGCTGAGCTAAAGCCCGCCGATATGTAGCGTTTTCACTTCCAGGAACTCATCCAGCCCCAGCACGGAGCCTTCACGCCCTAACCCCGACTCTTTCACACCGCCGAAAGGCCCGAGTTCCGTGGAAACAGCACATTCGTTAATTCCAACCATGCCGCTTTCCAGAGCCTGGGAGACGCGGAAAACGCGCTGTAAATTCTGGGTATAGAAATAGGCTGCCAGCCCAAATGGCGTATTGTTGGCTCTTTCGATGACCTCTTCTTCCGTTTCAAAGCGGAAGCAGGCCGCAAGAGGGCCAAACGTCTCTTCCCTGGCCAGTTTCATATCATCGTTAGCGTTGATGATAACGGTGGGTTGCCAAAAATTGCCGCCCAACACATGGGGCTTGCCGCCGACAAGCGCTTTCCCGCCTTTCGCCAGCGCATCATCAACATGCTCGCGCACTTTATCGACCGCAGATTGCTCAATCAGAGGCCCGACAATCACGCCCTCTTCCAGGCCGTTGCCTACCTTCAGCTTTTCGACCTCTGCAGCAAGCTTATTCACAAAACTGTCGTACACATTTTGCTGGATGAAAAAGCGGTTAACGCTGACGCAGACCTGGCCGGCATTGCGGAATTTGTTAGCAATGGCACCTCTTACTGCCGCGTCGATATCCGCGTCATCAAACACGATATAAGGCGCATTGCCCCCCAGCTCCATCGACACTTTCTTCATTGTTTCTGCAGCGTTACGCATCAGCGTTTTACCCACCGCCGTCGAACCCGTGAAGGATATTTTGCGCACCTGATGGCTGGCCATAATGGCATCGCTGATTTCCTGCGTTTTCCCGGCCACGGCGTTCAATACGCCGTCCGGCACGCCAGCCTGCCTCGCCAGCTCCAGCAAAGCGAAAGCGGAAAGCGGCGTGTTATTCGCGGGCTTTATCACCCCGGTACAGCCAGCGGCCAGTGCGGGCCCGAGTTTGCGGGTCAGCATCGCCATGGGGAAATTCCACGGCGTGATTGCCGCGACTACGCCGACGGGTTCACGCGTGGCCAGAATGCGAGAGCCGGGCTTAACCGGAGGAATGATCTCGCCGTTGGCGCGTTTGGCCTGTTCAGCGAACCACTGAATGAAACTCGCGGCGTAATCCACTTCACCCTCAGCCTCTTTGAGCGGCTTCCCCTGCTCAAGGGTCATTAAACGGGCGAGCCAGCTTTTGTTAGCCAGCATCAGTTCAAACCAACGGTAGAGAATTTCAGATCGCTGTTTAGCGGTTTTCGCCCGCCAGGCGGGGAAAGCTTTGCTGGCGGCCTCAATCGCGGCTTCGGTTTCTCGTTTACCCGCTCTTGCCACTTTAGCCACTCTTTCTCCCGTCGCAGGATTCAGCACATCAAAAGTGTCTTCAAGCGGATGCCACTTACCTGCGACCAGATAACCGGTTTTAAAGAGCTCACTTTGCTGGAGTGTCTGATTCGTCATAATTGCTCCTGTTCCTAAGTGTTCATCCCAGTAACCGCAGTTAAGTATAGATAGAAAAAAGCCGACGCAGGCGTCGGCTCTTCAAGCTAAGGTTGGGCTCAGGCGTTAATCAGCGTGTGCCGGTAGCGGTGTAAAATGTCCGCCAGCCGCTTCACCGGCTCGGTGACCTGCCGCGGCGCTTCCCACAGGCGAAGCTTCTCCTGGTAGATTTCAAGCTCGCCTAAAAGCCTTTCGTAATAGCGCTCTCGCTTATCATCGCTGCTGGCAGAAATCACCTTATCCGCCGTTTTGCGCAATTGCCGGTGGAAGGCGGAGAGATCGTCATTCACCGGGATAGGCGCATCACGCAGGCGCTGATGCGCGATGATAAGCGTCAGCGCAAGGCGATAACGATCTATGTCGCCTGGGAACATGTTGAGCAGTAAAAACAGCTGCTGGTACAGCGCCGGAAGGTGGTTCTCTTTACGCCGAGCGTTATTGGTCGTTAGCGCCGATACCGCAGCCGATACAAACTGGTTCAGCAGCGTGCGGCCCGTGCGCTCTTTCGAATTATCACGGATCAGCAGGATCACCATCATGGCCAGGAAACAGCCGACGATCTGCCCCAGCGCGCTGTCGAGGAAACTGCTGAAATGGAAAGTCATCGGGTTATCCAGCACGATGATGTTTATCGTCCCGGCCAGCGCGCCCATAGAGCCCAGCCGCCGCTTTTGCACCTCAATGCCCATAAAGAAGCCCAGCAGGGCAAGACTGATACACAGCAGCAGCATGCTCTGCTGCGTGGACGGCAGCACCACAAGGAAGTAGAACGCGCCTAGAGGCAGCGCCACCAGCATGCCATAAAGGAAGTCGAGCGAAACCATGCGCGGGTTAGGCAGGCGCATCGCCAGCGCCGTGACCACCGCAATCATCACCATCGCGCCGCTGCCAGATGTCCAGCCGGTCCACAGCCAGAACAGGCTTCCAAGCACGCAGGAAATCGTCGTGCGCCAGAAGTTAATCATCGCGTGGTGGCCCTCGGCGGATTCCACCTTAACCACCGCTTCGCCGTTCAATACCTCTTCTTCAACCGCGCTCACGCGGCTATTACTGATAAACCCGCGCTTCAACAACAGATAGCGGGTCGAGGCGGAAACCCAGGAGCCGATAGTGACCGGCGTGGCCTTTTCACCCATCACGGAAATCGCCCTGCGCAGCACTTTCATCCGTTTATAAACGTCGTCTGCGGTTTCTACTTCGGCGGCAAAAAGCTGGCGGAACTCTGGCGTGACGTATTCAGGCCGGGTGTTTTGAATCAGGAAGGTTTCGCAGGCCTGAGTGATCAGCGTCAGTGAAAGCGTGTTGATCGCTTTCAGTCGGCGGTTGGCTTTCGCCCAGCGGGCGGATTCCATATTCAGGTTGGCGCGCATGCCGTTCAGCGCGGTGACTTTACGTACCAGCCCGCTCCAGGCTTTATCCACCTCTTCTTTATCACCGTGGGCGATGCAAAGCTGCATCAGGCGGTATTGGTCCACCAGCAGGTTATCCAGTTCCCGGTCAATCTCCTGCTTGATGGAACGCGGAGAAAACAGCAGGTCGGCGACGATGGCACACACAATCCCGATAACGATTTCGCTACAGCGTTCAACGGCAAACTGCGGCGTAGTCAGCGGAGCCACCTGAATAGTGACCACGATAATCAGCGCGGTGTAGCCCGCAAGGCCCCAGGCGTAGGAGTTTTCGACGCGAACAAGCGACGAGATCCAGGTACAGAATCCGGCCCAGATACAGCACACCAGCAGCATGACAACCGGGGCACGGATCAGCGTGATAATGATTACCAGCACGGCCGCACAGCCGATAAACGTCCCGATAATACGCAGCATTCCGCGATAGCGTATGGCCCCGGAATAAGGCTCCCCACCAGCGGCAAAGGCAGGCCCGGCGGCAACAATCGCGGCGGTCAGCACCGCCCAGCGCGGCGTTTCCAACTCAAAGTGAAAACCGACAAACACCGCCAGCACAATGGCGAAAGCGAGCTTTATCGCAAAGCGGACATGTAGTCTGGAAATGTTATACATAGCGGCCTGCTTAACCGAACTCGCGCAGACGATGCATCAGCTTGATAAACGCCGAGTCATTTTCCGCTTTACGGTCTTTTTCACCGGTGACCACAACGGTCGCGGTAGTCCCGGCGGGATACAAATTGCCCATCTGTTCATCAAGGTGGATTCTGACCGGCACGCGCTGAGCAAGACGCACCCACTCAAGGTTGGAGTCGACCGTTGCCATACCTTTTGAATCGCTGGTGCTGCTGGCGTTTGTCACCCCGGCAGAGATGCTGTCGACGCTGCCGCGCAGCACGCGGTTGCTGCCGAGCGGCGTGATCTGTACGCGATAGCCTGGGCGAATGCCCTCGAGTTTAGTCTCTTCCATGTAGGCCAGAATGTAGAACGAATTCTGTTTTACCAACGCTACAGAGGTCGCGCCGCGGTTAATAAATTCCCCGGTATGCACGTTAAGGTTGGTTACCCAGCCGTCCGCTGGGGCACGAATGACCGTGCGCTGCAGGTCGAGTTTGGCCAGATCGCGCGTCGCCTGGGCTTTATCTAACTGATGAAGTACGGTTTGCAGCGAGTTGTTGGACTGATCAATCTCTTCGCGCGACATGGCCTGAATGCCAAGGGAGTTACGCCGCCCGGCTTCACGACGCTTTTCAGAGGACAGCGCCTGGTAATAAGCCACGTCTGCTTCGGCCTGCTCGAGCGCTTTCTGGTAGCGCGGCTGGTCGATGGTGAACAGGACCTGGTCTTTCTTCACCAGTTGGTTGTCCTGAACGTTCACGCTGGTGATAAGCCCCGACACGTCCGGCGCAATGGCAACAACGTCGGCGGTGAAACGCGCGTCTCGTGTCCACGGGGATTCGGTGTAAAACACCCACGCACGAAAGATAGCGATGAAGGCCAGCAGCACCAGCAAAAGCGTGATAGCGGTACGGGTTATGTTTCTTGTTAGTATTTTCACATCAACCTCAAACGAACAAACGCGAAATCAGATAAAAAAGGCAGCAATAGAGCGCTGTATTGAATAATGCAGGGTGCCAGACAAAATCATAGATGCCGGTTGGGGTCAGCAGCCGACGCGCCAGCCAGAACGCGGCGAGCGACAGAATTAATTCGAAGAATATCGGCGGAAACGAAAGACCGAATATTACGATAACCGGAAATAGACTCATTTTGACCTTGATAAGATAATGCAGGCGATACATAACTCGACGGTAAACCGCGACGGAGAGGCCAGAAATGGCGGGCGAGCGTGCGGTATGAGTTATGTTAATAATAATATATTAACGTAACTGTTACCCTGTTATCTATAATGTGTGATCTAAATCACTTTTCACTCAGAGTGAACAATGGAACGACTGAAACGTATGTCGGTGTTTGCCAAAGTCGTTGAACTTGGCTCCTACACCGCTGCCGCAAGGCAGCTACAAATGAGCGTATCTTCCATCAGCCAGATCGTGTCCAAACTGGAAGATGAGCTTCAGGTTAAGCTGCTCAACCGCAGCACCCGCAGCATTGGCCTGACCGAAGCCGGCAAAATTTATTATCAAGGCTGCCGCAAAATGCTGCACGAAGCACAGGAAGTTCACGAACAGCTTTACGCCTTTAACAACACGCCTATCGGCACGCTGCGCATCGGCAGCTCTTCAACTATGGCACAGAATGTTCTCGCCGACATGACCGCCGAAATGCTGCGTGAACATCCCGGCCTGACCGTCAACCTGGTCACCGGCATACCGGCACCGGACCTGATTGCCGATGGGCTTGATTTGGTCATTCGCGTCGGCGCTTTGCAGGATTCGAGTCTGTTTTCCCGCAGGCTGGGGTCAATGCCAATGGTGGTTTGTGCCGCCAAAAGCTATCTGCAAATTCACGGCTCGCCGGAAAAACCGGCTGATTTGGCTAACCATTCGTGGCTGGAATACAGCATCAGGCCGGATAACGAATTTGAGCTGATTGCGCCCGAAGGGATTTCGACCCGCCTGCTGCCGCAAGGGCGTTTTGTGACCAACGATCCGATGACGCTCAGCCGCTGGCTGAAAGCCGGGGCAGGTATTGGCTATGCGCCGCTGATGTGGGTGATCGACGAGATCAATAGCGGGCAACTGGAGATCCTGTTCCCACGCTATCAGTCAGATCCCCGTCCGGTGTACGCGCTATACACCGAAAAAGACAAACTGCCGCTGAAGGTGCAGGTCTGCATTAACTATCTGACGAACTATTTTGTGAAGGTAGCGGAGCTTTATCAGGGCGTGCAGGGCAGGAACGGGAAGGCAAAACAAACGGGCCGGAACTAGTCCGGCCTCATCATCGTCACTCAGGCAGTACCGCCCACGGTCAGGTTATCGACCTTCAGGGTTGGCTGGCCGACGCCAACCGGCAGGCTTTGGCCTTCTTTACCGCAGACGCCAACGCCGTTATCCAGCGCCAGATCGTTCCCGACCATCGAAATTTGCTGCATGGTTTCGATGCCAGATCCAATCAGCGTGGCGCCTTTAACCGCCTTGGTCACCTTCCCTTTTTCAATCAGGTAAGCTTCTGAGGTGGAGAACACAAACTTGCCGGAGGTAATGTCTACCTGACCGCCGCCGAAGTTTGGCGCGAAAATACCGTAATCCACGGACTCGATAATTTCCTGCGGGGTAGATTTACCCGCCAGCATGTAGGTGTTGGTCATACGCGGCATCGGCAGATGCGCGTAGGATTCGCGACGACCGTTGCCGGTAGGCGCCACGCCCATCAGACGAGCATTCAGCTTGTCCTGCATATAACCTTTAAGAATGCCGTTTTCGATCAGCACGTTGTACTGACCCGGCACGCCTTCGTCATCAATAGAGACGGAACCACGGCGGTTAGCCATCGTGCCATCATCCACCACGGTACAGAGTTCGGAGGCCACCAGTTGGCCCATCTGGCCGCTAAAGACCGAAGTACCGCGACGGTTAAAGTCGCCTTCCAGACCGTGACCGACAGCTTCGTGCAGCAGCACGCCTGGCCAGCCTGCACCTAATACTACAGGCAGCATGCCTGCAGGGGCCGCAACGGCGGACAAATTCACCATCGCCATGCGCACGGCTTCTTTCGCCCAGGCATCCGCCCGCACTTCGCCGTTCACGCTTTCCAGGAAATACTCGTAGCCAAAACGACCGCCGCCGCCGCTTGCACCGCGCTCGCGTTTGCCGTCCTCTTCAACCTGAACGCTAACCGACAGGCGCACCAGAGGACGAACATCCGCCGCCAGCGTCCCGTCCGTGGCCGCAACCAGGATCAATTCATACACGCCGGTCAGGCTGGCGCTAACTTCCTGCACGCGGGCATCCGCGGCGCGGGCAACACTGTCCACACGTCTCAGGATGTCCAGCTTCTCTTCACGCGTCATACTTGTCAGCGGATCGGCGCTGGTATAAAGCGCGCTGTGCGGAACGTTACCCAGCGTACGTGCGCGCCCGTCGCCCTGCTCACGAACGATGCTGCGAGCCGCATGAGCGCTTTGCTCCAGCGCCTGCAAAGTAATTTGATCGGCATAGGCAAACCCGGTTTTCTCACCGCTAACCGCACGAACGCCAACGCCCTGATCGATATTCCATGAACCGTCTTTAATAATGCGGTCTTCCAGCACCCAGGATTCATGATAGCTGGACTGGAAATAGAGATCGCCGTAGTCAAGACGGCGCTCGGACAGCTGCCCGAGGATGGAAAACAGATCTTGATGGGTTAAGCCATTCGCAGACAGCAACTGCTCACTTACCAGGTTAAGACTCATCGTTTCGCTACTCTTATTGCTTATCGCCCGTTTGGCGAGGAATGGTTTATTTATGGAGCTTGCGGCAATTAACCGCTAACGTCAAATCAGTGAGCTTCGCTGGTGCGTGGCTGCCGCAGCACTTCATCAATTTTTGGTTTATCTACCGGGCCGGTAATGCTGTAGCGCAGCACCGAGATTTTACTCCACAGTGGGCCAAGCACTTTACTGGCGGCAAACACCGCGGCACCGATTATCGGGTTAACCGCAAAAGCAGTAGCCACGCCCACCGTCGCGGAGATTTCAGGGGCAACAACCGCCTCCATATTTAGCTCGCGGCGGACTAAGTCCACCGAGCCTTTCATCGCGATATCCGCCTCCAGCCCGTCAACCAGCGTGTCGTCGGTATGCAATACGCCGTCTTTTATCCAGGCGGTGCTGCGAATTGAGTCGTAGTAGAAGCCGCTGCCAAAGGTATCGCTAAAATCGAAACGGAGTTTACGGAGCAGCGCGTCAAAGCTGACCAGACGCAGAAGCTGGCCCGCATGGCCAGTGCTGACGTCGGTAATTTGCCCTTTCCCCAGCCTGGTATGCAGAATGCCATTCAGAGAAGCTTCATCCGGCTTCCAGGGCACCGCTCGCCAGTGCAGGTCATAATCAACGTCGAAAGAAGAACCCTGCAGCGGCGTTTTCACCCCAAAGAAGTTCGCGGCCGCATCGAGCTTTTCGCCCTTCAGCTTGCCTTTAAGGGAGGTACGTTCGCTACCAGGCTTATTCACCCATTCACCGTCAGCGGTGAGGCGAGCAAAGCCGGTATCAATCAGCCCATTGGCCAGCTGCAGCGTGTCGCCATTGATTGTCACATCCCCATCGATACGGCCATATTTCTGCCCCCACAGCCAGCACTCCGCGCAGCGCAACTGCACATTTGGCCAGCCACGGAAGCTAAGCGTATCGCTGTTTTCCGGGACCTGCAGCGTCTCCGTTCCGTTTGCACCACTCGGGAGAACGCTCCAGTTCGGGTTGAAATAAAGATACTTAACGTTGGCCTGCCAGGGCGCGTTGTTCTTCATGCTAAGCGAGGCATTAATTTCACGCCCCTGGGCCTCAACCTGCGTGCCATTCAGCACCGGGCGAGAAACCAGGCTCAGGTTATGCCATTGCTGGCCCGCCAGCGTTAATGCCGGTGTCCGCAGTGTTACTGCTGACGGGAAGACGGCAGATCCCCCCACGCTGTCCGCTGCACCTTCGCTGAAGAGCGCCAGCCACTGGGCGCCGTCCATTGCAGGGAGATCGAGCTCCACGCCCGGTTGCTCTGGCAGAGGTGGGACGGTTTTGCTGTCAGTCGCCCAAATAGCCCGGTCGAGGGTAAGTTTCTTATTCAGCAGCCAGCGGCTGGAGAAGTGATTGAGCGCGCCCGCATTTCCGGTGAGATCGAAGCTCTTTAAATCGCCCTTAACGGCAATATTCAGCGGCAGCGCTGCCCCGGATTTTTTGTCCACCGGCGCAGGTAAGTGACTGCTCACATTCTTCAGATCGCCTGCCAGATCGACCTTGTAGCTGGCGCTGCCGTGATAAGGCAGTGTGATACCCACGTCGCCTTTCCACGCGATGTTCCCGCTGACCGCATCGTTGACCTGCTTCGGCAGCACACCGGTTTTATTGGGCTGCCAGTCGCCGCTCAGGTTGACGCCAATCTGATAGTCTTTATCGCCAGTTTTGGTGTTGAAGTTCAGGCTCACCGGCTGATTAAACCAGTTCGCGCTCATCGCTTCACTTTGCAAATCACCGTTGGTAAAACTGAATTTGCCGCTCAGGTTATGCAGCGTGCTGTTCAGCGGTTTGATCAGCAGCGTGTTGTTGTTCAGCCGCACATCGCCTTTGGCCGTCGTCATTTCGCCGGTCAGCGGAATATCCAGATGTAAGCGGGCATTCACATCGCCGCCAATCTGGAGTTCATCCAGCGCGGCGGCCAGGGAATCATCCAGCGGCGTATCTTTGAAATAAGGCCCTACCGCATTGCCCGGGCCATTGATGTCGGCATCTATCAGCAGCTTTTCTTTGGCATAATCGGGAATGTTCGCCGTCAGATTACTGGCCGTCACACCGCCCAGCTTGACCGACTTGCTGTTCATCCACAGCCCGTTATTGATGAAATCGAGCGTGATATCGAGATTTTCCAGCGCAGGCCAGTCCGGCTGGAAAGCAAATTTAGCGTTACGAAGCGGGACGTAAACTTCAAACTGACCTTCGTTGTGCTCGTAGGGGAAAAGATGCGGGTTGCCACCGTACACCAGCGTGGCATTATCGGCCTGGCCACCCTGAATCGCCGAGCTGAGATAATCCGTCAGCTCTTTGCCCATCAGGTTTTCCGGGAAGTAGCGCCAGGCGTCAGCGCCGTTATCGGTGCTAATGCCTGCCAAAATGCCCAGCCACGGATCGCCGCTGGCAGGCTGGAAGTAACGGAAATCACCCCGCGCCCAAACGGAACGGGCCTTAACATCAATGTTCTTGCCGTCTAACTGGAAACCGTCTGCGTTTTTCTGCCAGGCAAGCGTCGCTACGCCTTTCTCAATCTCAAGCGGCGCACGGAAGACGGTTTCATAGGGCATTTTTGCGTCGGTCATTTCGGCATTAAGCTGCCCGTTTGCGACGCTGCCGGTCACCGATCCGGAGAAATGTTCCGCACCCGGCAACAGTTTCCACTGTTTCCAGCTCACGTCTTTCCACCGGGCCTGCATACGAGTCAGGTCGGTTTGCTGGAGCGGAATGTCCAGCGCCAGCACGTCAATGTGGCCCTGAGGCTGCAGAGACGTCCAGATATCCCCCAGTTGAGGCGATATTTTGGCAGCAATAGGCAACAGGCCATTAAACCGATCCAGTTCTATATTGCTGGCGCGCACGCGCAGTTCATCGCTGCGCTGACTTTGTTTTCCACTAACGTCCTGCGGCGCTATCCAGGCCACGGAGAG
Source organism: Cedecea sp. NFIX57 (assembly GCF_900177785.1). Taxonomy (NCBI): domain Bacteria; kingdom Pseudomonadati; phylum Pseudomonadota; class Gammaproteobacteria; order Enterobacterales; family Enterobacteriaceae; genus Cedecea; species Cedecea sp. NFIX57. The sequence goes on from NZ_FXAS01000008.1 coordinate 127,546, forward strand.
CGAGCCTTTCGGCCAGGTTTGGTTATCCAGCGTGATATTGGTGGAAGGGATAGAGAGTTGCCAGTTGGATTTCTCCCGGCTGACCTGCGCCATCAGATTATCGACCGAAAGCGAGTGCGTCACGCTATCGGTACCCGGCCAGCTTGCCCCGCCTTTTTTTAGCCAGATGCTGCCGCCGCTGATATCGCCTTCCTTCACGTCCATCCAGGCTTCAAGGCTAAAACGGGCGCTTTTCAGGTCGACATTGTCTTCCATCCAGCGTCCCAGCCAGGGCTTCACGTCAACGTCATCTGCCTGCAGCCAGACCTTGCCGTTATTCAGAATGCCGTTTTCATCCCGCAGATCCATACGGACGTTGGCCACGCCGTGCTGGCCGTTAAAGCTGGACAGGCTGACCTGGCCTTCCGCACGGTGGCGGTTTTTACCGTTAAGCCAGGTAAGCTGAGGAATAGAAAGTTCGGCCCGCTGGCCGGAGAGCGTCAGGAAGCTAAGGGAACTGTCGCGAAGATCGAAGTGATCGAACTGGCGGAGGAAGAGATCGCTGATTTTATCCGCTTCCAGCGTACTATCGCCGCCATTCTGGCTGAGCGGCGTGTTGGTACGCATTTGCAACTGATAGAAGGTCAAATCGCGAAACTGCCAGCGGGCGTGAAGCAGGCTTTGCCAGACATCCAGCGCCAGCGTAACGCGTTTGATACTCAGCGTGCCGCCGTCTTTGAGGCCGGCCTTAACGTCGCGAACATCAAGCGTGGGGCCAAAATTCTCCCATCTTGCCTGTAAATTACTGACTTCCACCGGCACGCCGGTGGCGGCTTCAATCTTATCCAGCAGCGCAGGCCGCCAGGCATCCAGGTGCGGCAAAACGAGCCGCAGGCCACTCACCAGTAGCGCGACGATAACAACCAACGTTACGCCTGTGAGCAGCAGAATGCCGGGCAGTCGCCTCACCTTTCTCTCCTTGTCAGCCTTACGGGCAAAATGCGCATCCGCGCATTTGAGGTTGCTGACAAAGAGGGAAAAAGCGTGGTTTTTCCCTCTTTGTGGTTATCAGCCGAAAATCAATGAATTGATTTTCCTGTTTTTTTTGACTAATCGTCTGGTATTTCTTCTATCACCAGAGGTTTGTCAGCCGTCTGCAATGCGCATCCGCGCATTTACATCATCACGACGTCGAACTGCTCCTGATTGTAGAGCGGTTCAATCTGAACCTTGACCTGCTTACCCACAAAGATTTCTACTTCAGCCAGCGCGTGAGACTCTTCGCTTTTCAACGCTTCGCCCACCGCAGGAGAAGCATAGACCAGGAAACGGTCGGAATCGTAGGCATGATGCACACGAACGATTTCACGCATAATTTCGTAGCAGACCGTTTCTACCGTCTTTACAGTGCCGCGGCCGTGGCAGGTCGGGCATTCGTTGCACAGCACATGCTCTACGCTTTCACGCGTGCGCTTACGGGTCATCTCGACCAGGCCGAGCTGGGAGAAGCCGTTAATGCTTGTTTTCACGCGATCTTTACTCAGCGCCTGCTCGAGAGAATGCAGCACGCGGCGGCGGTGATCTTCATTACTCATATCGATAAAGTCGATGATGATAATGCCGCCCAGATTACGTAACCGAAGCTGGCGCGCGATAGCCTGAGTCGCTTCGATATTTGTATTAAAAATTGTGTCATCGAGGTTGCGGTGACCCACGAATGCGCCGGTATTAATATCTACCGTGGTCATCGCTTCGGTCTGGTCGATAACCAGATAGCCACCGGACTTCAGCTCCACCTTACGCTCCAGCGCGCGCTGAATTTCATTCTCAACGTCGTAGAGATCGAAAATCGGCTGTCGGCCGCTGTAATGCTCAATTTTGCTGGTCATCTCCGGCATGTACTCGGCGGTAAACTCCAGCAGCATTTCGTAAGTCAGGCGGGAATCAACACGAATTCTGTCCAGCGCCGCGTCGGCAAAATCACGCAATACGCGCTGGGCCAGCGCCAGTTCACCGTACATCTGGTAACGGGTTTGATTACGTTTTTTACGCTCGCTGACCTTGGTCCATACGCGCTTCAGGTAAGCCGCATCAGAGGCTAAATCTTCTTCACACACGCCTTCCGCGGCGGTACGAATAATAAAGCCCCCATGTTCATCGCAATACTCATTCACGATGCGCTTCAGGCGGTCACGCTCGGCTTCACTTTCAATACGTTGAGAAACACCAACGTGCGAAGCACCAGGCATGAATACGAGGTAACGGGAAGGAAGCGTGATGTCGGTGGTCAGGCGCGCGCCTTTGGTGCCCAGCGGATCTTTGACCACCTGCACCATTAAATCCTGCCCCTGGCGGACCAGCTCGGCGATGTCGCGCACGCTAAAGTTCTTTTGCTCCTCACCGGCAACGCACTCGGTGTGCGGCATAATGTCAGAAGCATGAAGGAATGCCGCCTTGTCCAGGCCAATATCTACAAACGCCGCCTGCATTCCAGGCAACACCCGGCTAACGCGACCTTTGTAGATATTCCCTACTATTCCGCGGCGCGCTTCGCGCTCAATATGAATTTCTTGCAGTATGCCACCGTCAATATAGGCCACCCGCGTCTCTGATGGGGTAACGTTGACTAATAGTTCAGCCGTCATCTTTTCCTCGTCCGTCACGCAGCGCGTGAAAATTGCTCAGCAACTCACCAGTTTCCACCAGCGGTAATCCCACCACTGCATGATAACTGCCATTAATCCTTTTAACGAAACAGCCACCAAGCCCCTGAATGCCGTAAGCTCCGGCTTTGTCCATAGGTTCACCGCTGGCAATATAATCGGCAATATCCTGTTCGGATAAGCGGCGGAACGTCACGTCGGTCATCACCAACGCTTCCAGCACCTGACTGGCGTCGGCGACAGCAACGGCAGTCATCACCTGATGCTGATTGCCGGAGAGCAAACGCAGCATCTGTGCGGCATGCTCAGTATCCCGTGGTTTTTCCAACACTTCGCCGTTAAAGATAACGATTGTATCCGCACCCAGTACAGGCAAATCTTCGGCCGCCATCGCCACCCCGGCCTGCGCTTTTTCGCGCGCCAGACGGCGAACATACTGCTCCGCGCTTTCGTGCGGCTGCCGCTGTTCTTCAATGCCAGGCACGAGACGTTCAAAAGAAACGCCCAGCAGGGTCAGAAGTTCCTGACGGCGAGGCGAACCGGATGCCAGATACAACGTAGTCATGTTTACCTTTTACTGCACAGCGAATTGCTGGCGAACTTTGCGCATTAACAGGAAAATCCAGGGCCACAGGATACCGTTAACTACACTACTCCAGAACACTTCCGGTCTGAAAGAGACGTTGATCACTAAAAATTCTGACCAGAAAACAATGATGTCTGTGACCAGCGAGAGCAGCATGACAACCAGCGCCTGCTGCCAAAGGGCGAGGTTACGGAAAAGCTGGTATTTCAGCGCCACGAGGTAAGCCACAATACTTAATGATAGAGCGCGTACGCCAAGCGTGGAGCCGCTAATCAAATCAAGTATGGCGCCTACGATTAAACCCGTCCCGACATTCACGCGGTGCGGCAGGGCTAAAATCCAGTAAAGCAGAATCAACAATACCCAATCTGGCCGGTAAAACTTGAGGTCATCCGGCCAGGGCATCACCTGCAGCAGCAGGGCAATCAAAAATGAAAGCCAGATAACCCAACGGCCCTGGCTACGATAACTTCCCACTACTGTGCTCCCGTAGCAGGCTGTGTGATACCGGTTGCTGGCGCAGGGACCGGCGCAGGAGGGCCCATTGAACCTGGCGGCGGCAGAACCTGAGGCATCATCTGCATCAGGCGTTCATTGGCCACGCGGTGGACTTCCTCAGGCGGCATTGGTGACGAACCGTTTTTATCCGCACCCCAAAGCAACAACAGGTAGCGCAAGCGCTGCAGACCGGCGGTAGGACGAGCCTGAATCACGGTATAGGCGCGCTGAGTATCCAGCTTAACGGATGACACAACGCCAACCGGGTAGCCTTCAGGGAAGCGGCCGCCAAGACCAGAAGTTACCAGCACATCGCCGACTCGAATGTCGGTATTGGCCGGAAGATGCTCCAGCTGTAGATCGTCCGTGCAGCCGTTGCCGGCTGCGATCACGCGGATATCGTTACGCAATACCTGAATCGGCAGCGCGTGGGTGGCATCGCAAATCAGCAGCACCCGGCTGGTCAGTTTCGCGACTGCGACAACCTGGCCGACAACGCCTTTATCACTGATGACCGGCTGGCCTTCGTACACGCCGTTCACGCTGCCCTTGTCGATCACCACCTGATCGCTGTACGGATCGTTAACGGTGGAGATGACCTGGGTCACCATTTTTTGCTCATCCTGACGCAGCGGGGAACCGAGCAGCTCGCGCAGACGCGCGTTTTCCTGCCGGTATTGACCCAGCATCAGCAATTCACTGTTTTTCAGGATTAACTCCTGACGCAGAACCCGATTTTCAAGTTCAAGCTGGTCGCGCGAGGCCAGCGTTTGAGACACGCTGTCGAGTAATTCACGGGGACCATTAGAGACAAAATAGAAAGGACTGACGGCTGTATCCATGTATGTTCGAATCTGGCTGAACATACCGAGGCGGCTGTCGGCGATAATGACACCAAGCGCCACCAGCACCGCCAGGATAAGGCGAATCTGTAGCGACGGGCCACGGCTAAAAATTGGCTTCATAGGCTATGCGTATTCCCAAACCAGCAAGCAGGGGCAGCGAAAGCTCCCCCTGGCCTGTGGCTGTTACTCTTCGCTAAACAAGTCGCCGCCGTGCATGTCGATCATTTCCAGTGCCTTGCCGCCGCCGCGGGCAACACAGGTCAGTGGATCTTCTGCAACTACTACCGGGATACCCGTCTCTTCCATCAGCAGGCGATCGAGGTTACGCAGCAATGCGCCACCACCGGTCAGAACCATACCACGCTCGGAGATATCGGATGCCAGCTCTGGCGGGCACTGTTCCAGCGCAACCATCACCGCGCTAACAATACCGGTCAGCGGCTCCTGCAGTGCTTCGAGGATTTCGTTAGAGTTCAGGGTGAAGCCGCGTGGCACACCTTCAGCCAGGTTACGGCCGCGAACTTCGATCTCACGCACTTCATCGCCCGGGTAGGCAGAACCGATTTCGTGTTTGATACGTTCCGCGGTCGCTTCACCAATCAGTGAACCGTAGTTACGGCGCACATAGTTAATGATAGCTTCATCGAAGCGGTCACCCCCGATACGAACGGAAGAGGAGTAAACCACGCCGTTCAGGGAGATAACGGCCACTTCGGTAGTACCACCACCGATATCCACAACCATGGAGCCGGTAGCTTCGGAAACCGGCAGGCCTGCGCCAATTGCCGCAGCCATAGGTTCTTCAATCAGGAACACTTCACGAGCGCCTGCACCCTGTGCGGACTCACGAATTGCACGACGTTCAACCTGGGTAGCACCCACTGGCACACAAACCAGCACGCGCGGGCTTGGGCGCATGAAGCTGTTGCTGTGAACCTGTTTGATAAAGTGCTGCAGCATTTTCTCGGTCACGAAGAAGTCAGCGATAACGCCGTCTTTCATCGGACGAATAGCCGCGATGTTGCCCGGGGTACGGCCCAGCATCTGTTTAGCATCATGGCCTACGGCCGCAACGCTTTTTGGCGAGCCGGCGCGGTCCTGGCGAATGGCCACAACGGAGGGCTCATTCAGTACGATGCCTTGTCCTTTCACATAAATCAGGGTATTCGCAGTACCCAGGTCAATGGACAGGTCATTGGAAAACATGCCACGAAATTTTTTCAACATACTAAGGGATAATCCTGAAAGCTGGGGCGGATACAAAATCCGCTTACTTTACCAACCACACGCTACAGCGACAAGGCGCAAAAATGTTCTGCAACGGTGAAAAATAGTGCAGTTCACTACGGCTGTAACACTTTTGAAACGTCTTCCTACATGGCGTTCAGAAATGCGGCAAACGCGGTAGAATAAACGAACAGCTAACAGCAGCAAACCGGTTCATAACGGCTGCGACAATCTGGCCGGCAGGCTGACTAGCCCCCTTGAGATGCAGCGCGCGTTATTCTACGTGAAATAATGGCAAACGGCAGGTTAAACCGAGTATCTTTGTGAATATTTTTTCACATTACTGTCAAGCGGCTGAGATGCGGCGATAAAATCGCCCTGCGCCCCCTCAACCCCGTTATCAATCAGCGTCTGCCACTCGCCGCGGGTCCTCACTCCTGTGGCAAAAACATGGATTCGCGTCCCATTACAGGCTTCAACCAGGCTCTTCACAAAAAGCTGGTTTTCAGTACGCTTGCCGATGTTTCTGACCAGACCCGGATGCAGCTTAATTAACTCCACATCCAGCTCTTTTATATAAGTTGTGCTGACGACCGTTAATCCTGCCTGGATAACCACAACCCTTGCCCCTAACGCAGTGATTAACCTTACAACATGTTGTAATCGGCTGATGTGTTGACAGACATCTGCCTCAGCAAGTTCAAAAATAATCCGTGCTCGCTTCGATTTTTCGCACTGCATCAGTGAATCACGCAGCCAACGCTGGAAAGGCACGCGGATCAGCGAGTCGACGGTGATTTGAATGGCAAGGGTTTCTTCCGGCCAGAAGTTTAGTAGCGGCAGCAGCCGGGACACGATCTGCCGGTCATATTGTTCGGATAAACCAAACTGCCTGACCATCGGCATGTATTCAGCCGACAAGACTTCTTGCTCACCGTCGAAGATACGGCACATGATTTCACGGTGGTGAACCACCCCATGCTTATCAACCGCGGGTTTCTGATAAAAACGCGGGCCGCCCTGCTTAAGTACCTGCTCAAGCAAAGTGCGCCATTTCACGTTGCCCCGGCCCTGTTCCGGGAGCTTGTCGTCGTAGACGGACCAGCTGTTGGCCCCCTGGAAAGCGGCATTGCGGGTCGCGATTTCCGCGTGCTCCATGACCTGCTCTTTTGTTTGCCCGCTACGCCATGCGCAAATGCCGATATGCAGCATATCGCTGCGATCAACCATGCGGGTTGACGGAAGCGCATCCACGGCATTCAGCAGTTGGCTGGCGATACCGTCCGCTTCTTTCAGCGTTCGATGCGGCAGCAATACCGCAAAATCACTGCGGAAATAACGGGCCAATAAGGCACCAGGATAGCGCATCACAAAGGTCGAGAGCAGGTTAACCAAAGTGAATAAGTATTCTTCAACCGGGCCATTGCCCCAGGTCTCTTTTAATAGCTCGAAATCAGGCAGGCGAATCATCATCACCACGCCGTGAGCACCGACCTGCTCCTGGCCTTCCAGCAGCGTGGCCAGTTGGTTATCAAAGAACAAACGGTTATTAAGGCCGGTTTTAATGTCCTGGGCGGCAAATGCCCTGATCAGGGTATCCACTCGGTTTCGCTGCTCGCTAGCGCTTTGCAGATCGGAAAGTAGGGTATCCATGGCGCTGCTCACCAGCGGCGGCCATTCATGCACCGAACCACGCACTTCCGCCCCTCGCTCCCCGCTAATGATTTTTCCAGCTCTGATTTCGAGCAGCTCTTGCCCGGAAAGCTGACGCCTCAGCCAGCGCCCGGCCAGGAAGAGCACCACCAGCATAAAAGCGACCGCCGCAGTTAATGGTGTCGTGGTAAACATGGCGTGATAGTAGACGGCGATCGGGTCGAGATAAGTCAGCCGCAGCGTCATGCCAGGGTGCTTCATCAACGCGACGTTAATGGTGCGGTAAGTATATTGCGTCCCCACCGGGCGATAGCCTTCGGGTAAAACGTGCTGGAAGAGATAGGTTTTATCCGCCATCAGGCGAATTTCGGTGATGTCCACCGGTATCATCAGCTCGCTAAAGTGATCCACAAGATCCTGGGGCGAGCGTGAGACAAGCTGATTATCAATGATCGTGACAACAGCCATAATGCGCTGCTGAGTTTTGTCGTGAACAGAGTTATAGAAACTTAGCAGGCACCCAAAGAGCGTAACGAAAATCGCAAGCCCGGTTAAGAGGGTAATAAAGGCTGAAAGTTTCGTCGTTAATCGCATCCCTGTGCTAACTCCGGTTAGTGAAAATTAACCACACTCATCATGGGCCCCAAACGAGGAAGCATTAAATAGCAAAGGTCGACCCCAGGCAAACGAAACCCCTCGGGAATTTCTGAGCATTTATTGCGTCAGGTCGGCTCTTCACATCAGTATCGGAGTATAGTCTGCTAAGATTTTTTTCCCATTGCTACCGACCGAGGAACGCCCATGCAGGCATTAATCCTGGAACAGTCCGAAGGCCAAACCCTGGCCGCGGTAAAAACACTCGACCACGACGCGCTGCCAGAAGGCAACGTCACCGTGGAGATTGATTACTCCAGCCTGAATTACAAAGACGCCCTGGCCATCACCGGCAAAGGCAAAATTATCCGTAATTTTCCGATGGTGCCGGGCATCGACTTTGCGGGCAAAGTGCTCACCAGTGAAGACGATCGCTTTCAGCCAGGCCAGGCGGTGCTGCTCACCGGCTGGGGCGTCGGAGAAAACCATTGGGGCGGCCTGGCAGAAGCCGCGCGGGTGAAAGGTGACTGGCTGGTTGCCATGCCCGAAGGTTTAGACGCACGCAAGGCGATGATTATCGGCACGGCCGGCTTTACCGCGATGCTCTGCGTGATGGCGCTTGAAGATGCAGGCGTGACGCCAGATAGCGGGGAAATCGTGGTGACCGGCGCAAGCGGCGGCGTGGGCAGCACGGCCATTTCGCTGCTGCACAAACTGGGCTATAAAGTGGCCGCCGTATCCGGTCGCGAAAGTACGCATAATTACCTTCGTAGCCTCGGTGCTGACCGCATTCTTGGCCGCGATGAGTTCGCCGAAACCCGCCCGCTGGAAAAACAGCTCTGGGCCGGTGCCATTGATACCGTCGGCGATAAAGTGCTGGCGAAAGTTCTGGCGCAAATGAACTATGGCGGCTGCGTGGCGGCCTGTGGCTTAGCCGGTGGCTTCGCGCTGCCAACCACCGTGATGCCGTTTATTCTGCGCAACGTCCGTCTGCAGGGTGTGGATTCAGTGATGACGCCACCGGAGCGTCGCGCCGCCGCCTGGGCACGTCTGGTAAAAGACTTACCGGACGATTTCTACCAGCAAGCGACCACCGAAATCGGTCTGGCAGAAGCGCCAAAGTACGCCAGCGACATCATTAATAATGCCGCTCAGGGCAGAACCCTGGTAAAAGTGCGTTAAACCTTGCCCGAGGAGCGACATCCTGCCGCTCCTCAAATTTCAATTTTTCGTGACATATTCGCCGGAACGCTTTCTCTCGGTCATGCTTAGGCTATCGCTACGAGGAGAACGTCATGAAAAAGGTCACCCGGCTCACCGAAGCCGACGTTACGCCAGAATCCGTGTTTATGATGAAACGCCGCCAGGTACTGAAGGCTCTGGGCATCAGCGCGGCTGCGCTGTCACTCCCTCAGACCGCCAACGCCGATATTCTTTCCTGGTTCAAAGGTAACGATCGCCCACCGGCTCCTGCTGGCAAACCGCTGACGTTCACTAAGCCAGAAGAGTACCAGGCCAAACTGGCTCTGACCCCGGAAGACAAAGTCACGGGCTACAACAACTTCTATGAGTTTGGTCTGGATAAAGCCGATCCTGCCGCTAACGCAGGCGGGCTAAAAACCGACCCCTGGCAGATTAAAATCAGCGGCGAAGTGGCTAAACCCATGACGCTCGATCACGATGACCTGTATAAGCGTTTCCCGCTGGAAGAGCGCATTTATCGCATGCGCTGCGTCGAGGCATGGTCGATGGCCGTACCGTGGATTGGCTTCCCGCTCAACAAGCTGCTCGCCCTGGTTGAACCCACCAGCAATGCAAAATACGTTGCCTTTGAAACACTTTATGACCCGGAGCAGATGCCGGGCCAGAAGGACCGATTCATCGGTGGTGGCCTTCAATATCCTTATGTCGAAGGATTGCGGCTGGATGAAGCGATGCATCCACTCACGCTGTTAACCGTGGGCGTTTATGGTAAAGCTTTGCCGCCGCAAAACGGCGCGCCGATTCGCCTCACGGTGCCGTGGAAATATGGCTTTAAAGGCATTAAATCTATCGTCAGCATCAAGCTGGTGCGCGAACTGCCGCCTACGACATGGAACCTTGCCGCGCCTAATGAATATGGTTTCTACGCCAACGTAAACCCGCACGTTGATCACCCTCGCTGGTCGCAGGCTTCAGAGCGCTTTATTGGCTCGGGCGGCGTGCTGGACGTTAAGCGCCAGCCTACTTTGCTGTTTAATGGCTACGCAGACCAGGTTGCCTCGCTGTATCGCGGCCTGAATTTGAAGGAGAACTTCTGAGTGCGCCTGACGGTAAAACAGATTACCTGGCTGAAAGTGGGGCTTCATCTGGCCGCTTTTCTGCCCTTCGTCTGGCTGTTTTATGCGGCAAGCCAGGGACTTTTCAGCGCCGATCCGGCAAAAGACATTCAGCATTTCACCGGCAGAATGGCGCTCAAACTGCTGCTGGCGACGTTACTTGTCACGCCTCTCGCGCGTTACGCTAAACAACCGCTCTTGATTCGCACCCGCCGCCTGCTGGGGGTATGGTGCTTCGTCTGGGCAACGCTGCACCTCACCAGCTATTCCCTGCTGGAACTTGGGATCAGCAATCTTGGCCTGCTTGGCCAGGAGTTAGTGAGCCGTCCTTATCTGACGCTGGGCATCATTTGCTGGATTATCCTGCTGGCATTGGCCGTAACGTCTACCCAGCGAGCACAGCGTTTTTTGGGGGCTCGCTGGCAGAAACTGCATAACTTCGTCTATCTGGTCGCGATCCTCGCGCCAATTCATTTCCTCTGGTCGGTTAAGATTTTGTCCCCTCAACCCTTGCTTTATGCTCTGGGCGCTATCATTCTTCTTGCACTTCGCTACAAGAAGTTTCGCCAGTGGTGGCGCTAACCGCAAAGCGTGTGCTTCTCCGCAGAATAAACATCAATCGGTATCTACAACTGGATATCGGTTGATCATCTTCCCTGATAAGACCAGTATTTAGCTGCCAAATGCTACGAAATCGTTATAATGTGCGACTTCGGTTTTTTCGGACGACCATTTTCGGCTCGAAAAGGTGACAACCGGAAAACTTAGGTATATTTTGTAAATTGCCTACTAATCGCAGGAGATGGCAGCACGATGTCGGGTGAATTTCACATTTTGCTTTTGAATGGCCCTAATCTGAACATGCTGGGCACCCGGGAGCCGGATAAGTACGGCCACCAGACGTTAGCAGAAATTGTTAACACGCTTGAGGCAGAAGCAACAAGCCTTGGCGTGACGCTCAGCCACCTGCAATCTAACGCCGAATATGCGTTGATTGACCGAATTCATCAGGCCAAAGACACTGTCGACTTTATCCTGATTAATCCGGCCGCGTTCACGCATACCAGCGTCGCGCTGCGCGATGCGTTACTGGCGGTGGATATCCCGTTCATCGAGATTCACCTCAGCAATGTGCACGCGCGTGAACCGTTCCGCCATCATTCCTATCTATCAGATAAGGCCGTCGGCGTGATCTGCGGATTAGGCGCTGACGGCTATTCATATGCTTTACAGACGGCGGTAAAACGCCTGTCAAAATCCATCTAAACAAAGAGTACGGAACCCACTCATGGATATTCGTAAGATTAAAAAACTGATCGAGCTGGTTGAAGAATCAGGCATCGCTGAACTGGAAATTTCTGAAGGCGAAGAGTCTGTACGCATCAGCCGCTCCCCGGCAAACGCTGGTTTCCCAATGATGCAACAGGCTTACGCTGCACCAATGTACCAGCCGCAGCCACAGCCGGGTCTGGCTCAGGCCGTTGCACCAGCCGCAACCCCAGCAATGGAAGCCCCTGCAGCTGCTGAAGTCAGTGGTCACATCGTACGTTCCCCAATGGTCGGTACCTTCTACCGTACCCCTAGCCCGGACGCCAAAGCGTTTGTGGAAGTGGGCCAGAAAGTTAACGTTGGCGACACCCTGTGCATCGTTGAAGCAATGAAAATGATGAACCAGATCGAATCAGATAAAGCCGGTGTGGTGAAAGCAATTCTGATTGAGAATGGTCAGCCGGTAGAATTTGACGAGCCGCTGGTCGTCATCGAGTAACGAGGCGAACATGCTGGATAAAATTGTCATCGCCAACCGCGGCGAGATTGCACTGCGTATTCTTCGTGCCTGTAAAGAACTGGGCATCAAGACTGTCGCCGTGCACTCAAGCGCGGACCGCGATCTGAAACACGTATTACTGGCGGATGAGACGGTCTGTATCGGCCCGGCTCCGTCCGTAAAAAGCTACCTGAACATCCCGGCAATCATCTCTGCGGCGGAAATTACCGGCGCGGTCGCGATTCACCCGGGTTACGGCTTCCTGTCTGAAAACGCCAACTTTGCCGAGCAGGTTGAGCGCTCCGGCTTTATCTTCATCGGCCCGAAAGCTGAAACTATCCGCCTGATGGGCGACAAAGTTTCCGCGATCACCGCGATGAAAAAAGCGGGCGTACCGACGGTACCAGGCTCTGACGGCCCACTGGACGGCGACATGGATAAAAACCGTGCCCATGCAAAACGCATCGGCTACCCGGTAATTATCAAAGCCTCCGGCGGCGGCGGCGGTCGCGGTATGCGCGTAGTGCGCAGCGACGCGGAACTCGAGCAATCCATCAACATGACGCGTGCGGAAGCCAAAGCGGCTTTCAACAACGACATGGTTTACATGGAGAAATACCTCGAGAACCCACGCCATATCGAGATTCAGGTTCTGGCCGACGGCCAGGGGCACGCTATCTATCTGGCTGAACGTGACTGCTCCATGCAGCGCCGCCACCAGAAAGTCGTTGAAGAAGCACCAGCCCCGGGCATCACGCCTGAGCTGCGTAAATTCATCGGCGACCGCTGCGCCAAAGCCTGTATCGACATTAACTATCGCGGCGCAGGTACCTTTGAGTTCCTGTTCGAAAACGGCGAGTTCTATTTCATCGAGATGAACACCCGTATTCAGGTAGAACACCCGGTTACCGAAATGATCACCGGCGTTGACCTGATCAAAGAGCAGCTGCGTATCGCAGCCGGTCAGCCGCTGTCCATCAAACAGGAAGACGTTCACGTTACCGGCCACGCGGTGGAATGCCGTATCAACGCCGAAGACCCGAACACCTTCCTGCCAAGCCCGGGCAAAATCACGCGCTTCCACGCGCCTGGTGGTTTTGGCGTGCGTTGGGAATCGCATATCTACGCCGGTTACACTGTACCGCCGTACTACGATTCAATGATTGGGAAGCTCATCTGCTACGGCGAAACGCGTGAAGTGGCTATTGCCCGCATGAAAAACGCCCTGGCAGAACTGATCATCGATGGCATCAAAACCAACATCGATCTGCAGACCAAAATCATGAACGACGAAAACTTCCAGCACGGTGGAACGAACATCCACTACCTGGAGAAGAAACTCGGTCTTCAGCACTAAGTTTCCGTTGAACATGTCGACAAAAGGCCGGATTTCCGGCCTTTTTCTTTTTTTATCCTCCAACAGGATGGATGCGTTACAATCCCCGCTTTCTGCGAACTCAAGGGACAAAAATGGACAACCGTTTTGTTCAGGCCCATAAAGAAGCGCGCTGGGCGCTCTGGCTGACCTTGCTCTATCTTGCCGCATGGTTAGTGGCTGCTTACTTACCTGACAATACACAGGGGATCACCGGGTTACCGCACTGGTTCGAGATGGCCTGTCTGCTGGTACCGCTGCTGTTTATCCTGCTTTGCTGGCTGATGGTGAAATACTTATTCCGCGACATTCCTCTGGGGGATGATCATGCAAAATGAAGTGATTGCCGTGCTGGTTATCTACCTGATTGCGGTCTTTGGCCTTTCCGTTTACGCCATGCGCCAACGCACCTCCGGCACCTTTCTGAGTGAATATTTCCTCGGCAGCCGTTCGATGGGCGGCTTCGTCCTGGCCATGACGCTGACCACCACCTACATCAGCGCCAGTTCGTTTATCGGCGGCCCGGGCGCCGCCTATAAGTTCGGCCTGGGCTGGGTGCTGTTGGCCATGATTCAGATCCCGACGATCTGGCTTTCTCTGGGGATCTTGGGGAAAAAATTCGCTATCCTGGCGCGCCGCTATAACGCCATCACGTTGAATGACATGCTCCAGGCTCGCTACCAGAATCGGGCCGTCGTCTGGATTGCCAGTATCAGCCTGCTGGTTGCGTTTGTCGGTGCGATTGCCGTCCAGTTCATCGGCGGTGCGAGGCTGCTGGAAACCGCAGCAGGTATAAAGTATGAAACTGGCCTGCTGATTTTCGGGATCACCATCGCGCTCTATACGTCTTTCGGCGGCTTCCGCGCGAGCGTACTCAACGACACCATGCAGGGCATGGTGATGCTGATAGGCACCATCGTGCTACTGGTCGGCGTGGTTCATGCCGCAGGCGGGCTGGGCAACGCGGTACAAACGCTAGAACATATCGATCCGAAACTGGTCAGCCCTCAGGGTGCAGGCGATATTCTGACGCCGACGTTTATGGCCTCCTTCTGGGTACTGGTCTGTTTTGGCGTGATCGGCCTGCCCCACACGGCGGTACGCTGCATCTCTTATAAAGACAGTAAAGCCGTCCACCGAGGCATTATCATCGGCACCATTGTGGTCGCGATTCTGATGTTAGGCATGCACCTTGCTGGCGCGCTAGGTAGAGCAGTTCTCCCGGGCCTGACGGTGCCGGACCTTGTGATCCCTACGCTGATGATGAAAGTTCTGCCGCCCTGGGCCGCTGGGTTATTCCTGGCCGCGCCAATGGCCGCCATTATGTCCAACGTTAACGCACACTTGCTGCAGGCCTCCGCGACAATCGTGAAAGACCTGTGGCTTAGCGCAAGTCCGGCTAAAATTCATCAGGAGCGCCGCCTGAAGCGCATTTCGACCACCACTACGCTGGTGTTGGGCATTCTGATGATGCTGGCCGCCTGGCGACCGCCAGAGATGATTATCTGGCTAAATCTGCTGGCCTTCGGAGGCCTGGAGGCCGTTTTCCTGTGGCCGCTGGTGCTGGGCCTCTATTGGGAGAAAGCGAACGCGGCAGGCGCGCTGAGCGGCATGATTGTCGGCGGCGTGCTGTACGCGGCGCTCGCCAGTTTCGGCCTGCAGCTCCTGGGCTTCCACCCGATTGTGCCTTCGCTCCTGTTCAGCTTGCTGGCGTTCCTGATCGGTAACCGTTTTGGTCGTGCCGTTCCTGAGCCCCTTCTTGTTTCCACTACTGATAAATAAAGAGTTTCGCCATGCCATGGATCCAACTGAAAATTAACACCACCGGCGGCAACGCTGAAAGCTTAGGCGATGCGCTGATTGAAAGCGGGGCGGTTTCCGTCACCTTCCAGGACACCCACGACACACCGGTCTTTGAACCGCTGCCGGGTGAAACTCGCCTTTGGGGCGATACCGACGTTATCGGCCTGTATGACGCGGAAACAGACATGGTAGAAGTGGTCGCTATCCTTGAGAACTGCCCTTTGCTGGGCCAGGGCTTCCAACACAAAGTGGAGCAGCTGGAAGATAAAGACTGGGAGCGCGAATGGATGGATAACTTCCACCCAATGCGCTTCGGCAACCGCCTGTGGATCTGCCCAAGCTGGCGCGATGTGCCGGATGAAACTGCCGTGAACGTGATGCTCGACCCGGGCCTGGCATTTGGCACCGGTACCCACCCAACCACCTCGCTGTGCCTCGAATGGCTTGACGGTCTGGATCTGGCGGGCAAAACCGTGATCGACTTCGGCTGCGGTTCCGGGATCCTGGCGATTGCAGCCCTCAAACTGGGAGCCGCAAAAGCTATCGGCATCGATATCGATCCGCAGGCGATTCAGGCGAGCCGCGATAACGCCGAACGTAACGGTGTTTCCGACCGACTCGAGCTTTACCTGCCGAAAGACCAGCCAGAAGTCATGAGCGCCGATGTGGTGGTCGCTAACATCCTGGCTGGCCCTCTTCGTGAGCTAGCGCCGTTAATCAGCGTGCTGCCGGTTGAGGGCGGTTTCCTTGGCCTTTCCGGCGTTCTGGCAAGCCAGGCCGAAGGCGTTTGCGAAGCTTATGCCGATAAATTCACGCTTGATCCGGTTGCGGAAAAAGAAGAGTGGTGCCGTATCACCGGCCGCAAGCACGGCTGATGAAAATAACGGCATACGGACGTCGAGCCGTGTGCCGTTTCTAGCCAGTTTTAGTGAGTAAGCCGCATGTAAAAATGAGAGCTTGTTCGCATAAAAAACCCAAAACTGGCCACAAAAACAGCGGTTTATCTGGTAAAAATAGCCTGTTGGACAGCATATTTCTGCTAACTTTCAGGAAAATTTAAAACAGCATGAAATAAACGAAAAATCCTAACTCGCTGATTAATTGAATGAATTACGTATTCTGGCCGCGCTTGTTGCCGCTTCATTGATCTGTGACAGAGGATTGTTCAAAGTTTGGCCTTTCATCTCGTGCGAAAAATGCGTAATATACGCCGCCTTGCAGGCACAGTATGGTCATTTCTTAACTCATGCGCATCGGACACCACCAGCTCAGAAATCGCCTGATCGCAGCACCTATGGCTGGCATCACTGACAGACCATTCAGGACGCTGTGCTACGAGATGGGAGCCGGGTTAACCGTTTCCGAGATGATGTCCTCTAACCCGGAAGTTTGGGCGAGCGACAAATCCCGTTTACGCATGGTTCATGTGGATGAACCGGGTATTCGCACCGTGCAAATTGCCGGCAGCGTACCGGAAGAGATGGCAGAAGCCGCGCGAATTAACGTGGCTAATGGCGCCCAGATTATTGATATCAATATGGGTTGTCCGGCAAAAAAGGTGAATCGTAAGCTCGCAGGTTCAGCCCTTCTGCAGTACCCGAGTCTGGTAAAGGACATCGTGACGACGGTAGTGAAGGCAGTGGATGTTCCTGTGACGTTGAAAATTCGTACCGGCTGGGAGCCCGCGCACCGTAACTGTGTAGAGATTGCCCAACTGGCTGAAGACTGTGGGATTCAGGCTCTGACAATTCATGGACGCACACGCGCCTGTTTATTCCAGGGCGATGCTGAATACGACAGCATTCGGGCAGTTAAGCAGAAAGTTTCCATTCCGATTATCGCGAATGGTGACATTACTGACCCGCTTAAAGCCAGAGCTGTACTTGACTATACGGGGGCTGATGCCCTGATGATAGGCCGTGCGGCTCAGGGAAGACCCTGGATCTTTCGGGAAATCCAGCATTATCTGGACACTGGAGAGCTGCTGCCCCCCTTGCCTCTGGCAGAGGTAAAGCGCTTACTTTGCTCGCACGTTCGGGAACTGCATAGCTTTTATGGCCATGTAAAAGGTTACCGAATTGCGCGTAAACACGTCTCCTGGTATCTCCAGGAGCACGCTCCAAATGACCAGTTTCGGCGCACATTCAACGCCATTGAGGATGCCAGCGAACAGCTGGAGGCGTTGGAGGCATACTTCGAAAATTTTGCGTAAACAGAAATAAAGAGCTGACAGAACTATGTTCGAACAACGCGTAAATTCTGACGTACTGACCGTTTCTACCGTTAACTCTCAGGATCAGGTAACCCAAAAACCCCTGCGTGATTCCGTGAAACAGGCACTGAAGAACTATTTTGCTCAACTGAACGGTCAGGATGTGAATGACCTGTATGAGCTGGTACTGGCTGAAGTAGAGCAGCCATTGTTGGACATGGTGATGCAATACACCCGTGGCAACCAAACCCGCGCTGCCCTGATGATGGGCATCAACCGCGGTACGCTGCGTAAGAAACTGAAAAAATACGGCATGAACTGACACCAACCAGCTAACTTGCTGTTTATAAAGGCGCTCTTCGGCATGGGGAAGCGCCTTTTTCATTTCATGTGCCCCACCATGTGCCCCACACTCCAATTGACTCTATTTTCTGGATGATCAAACAGCAGCGGCTGGTTCTACTTATGCGCAAATCACTCCTCAGAGCATTCTCAGTATCAAAATTTCTCTATATATAAGCAGAACATGGTAGGTTTGGTCGGTTCAGTCGGTTTTTTATGTAAATATTATTTATAAACAATCAGATATGAGAAAAAAGTGAACCGACTTAGGTGGGGTTCAGGGTCGGTTATGGCGGGCGGAGGGTTGGTTTTGAGGCTGCGAGGTTAGTGCAGATGGCTCAAACTCGGTGATACGCCGGGTTTAATCAGCTCCGTACGTTAAACGTACGGACATCATAACCCACTGAAAATGTTCCAGACCCCGAGTCTGGGGTCTGCTCAGAATTTGCGGGCATCTTTTAGTTACCTGCAAACCAACCGGGTACGTTATACGTATTCAGTGCGTAACCTATTGATTATCTCAACTTCCACCAATGGTGTAAGCTGGACTAACCCACTGAATCAGCTTAATTATCGCGAATCGCGAGAATCACCTAACCCATTGAACAGGCTTGATTATAACGATTCGTTAGAACTGGCTAACCCATTGATTATTCCGAAAACCTGCAATGCAGAGCATCGAAATAAACACGAACAATATTCGGCTTCGGGGCAAAACGACGTAAAACGTGGTTTAGAGGTTTCGGCGAATAACGTCGGGAGCTGTGGTGATGATTGTTTTTTATATCATGAGAAAAATCAACATATTGCAGTTTTGCACGATGGAACCGAGTGACTATTGGTCACGTGGTTAACCGACTATCTTTGAGCGAGTCGGATAGCCAACCCTCTTTTGGAGGGGAGCCTTCTGAGCTAGGCACTTACAGCAGACAGACCCTCTTTGGGAGGGTCTGTTAACTACGAAAAAATCGTAGTTCAAAAACAGACCTACAAAAATTTCGTAAGTACGGATAGATTTTCACAGAAAGGGCATGGAAGTAGCTTTCAGCAAAAAACATCTGTTGATAAAGTGAGTCGAAAATCAGGAGCGGTTGCGGGAAGGGAGTGCTTATGACCAGGCGTATAGACTACCAGATTGAGAAACTCAGCTTCACTGAGGTTAAGGAAACACCGCGGCTCAATCGCCAGTGGGCAGAGGTTATGGAGGAATGTCGGGAGGAAAAAGCCGGAAGTGAAGAACGCCTGCGTATTGCGCTACTAAATGTGGACTATGTGACCAGCTTTGAGTTGCCCTTTCGGTTATTGCTGATCCGCGCTCCACAGCTAATTGACAAGCTTCGCCGTGAGCTACATCTCAACCAGAAAGCCGTCATCATTAATGGTAAAAAGCGGGGTCAGGTCTACAGCATCAGAGATGATCTTGCCGATGTACCGGAGGAATTTCGCTACCGCCTGTCAAACCGCATACACAGAACAGAAACCGCCGGTCCGACAGCAGCACCATTCCAGGAGCTGGCAAAGCAAACGAAAGTGCCCCGGGAGCGGCTAAAATTAGCTCTGGAGTCTGGCCTGCAGGTTAACGCCCTTGATGGCCTGTTCTGGTTAGGTATACAGCGGATCGCTGCCGATGTAGCCAGATTGAGGACGCATGGGATGAAAATATCCACAACTGAAGTTGAAGTGTACGACAGCTTTACAGGAACGCTCAGAACCATCTCCGCGTATCAAAGGTAAACCACACCAGCCTCAATCATCAGGAACAGCCAGCAGGGACATTGCCATGCTTTACGTTGAAGTAACTATCGACAAGAAGAAAGAACTACCGAAGGGTGCTCTGTCTGCACTGGCTGTTGAATTTAACAAACGCCTACAGAGCAAATTTCCGGATATTGAAGCCACTATTCGCATGGCTGGCATTGATAAACTATCAGTGCGCAACGGCACAGCAGATGACAAGGACGTAATTGAGCAGATATTACAGGAAACGTGGGAATCTGCCGACGACTGGTTTTTCTGATATGGACAGTATGATCATAACTGGTGTAAAAATTTACTTTCCGCGGCCGGGTGAAAAGCTCCCTGTGCCGTCTGCGGATATGCCCACCTTTGCCATTAAAAACACCACTGGTGATCGTTGCTGCGTTCTTGGGTTTAGTGATGGCAAATGGCAGGTGCTGTCTCTACCTGAGTATGAGAGTTCAGGAAAGGCGATTATGGCTGTGGTGAGGAGGGGAAAAGATAGGTGGGCTTAGGCAGGGTATTTCTATGCAATTGTGCCGATGCTGGTAGAATGTGACCGCTGGTGAACTGGGCATGAACAACCATCACCAGCGGCGTGGCTGCTGTCTAAGGCGGCAGTCGCGCCTTAACCCCTGATAAAACTCCAGGTTATGTCCTCCCCAATTTCTATATAGAATCTCTCAGTGCCAATGGCCTAGCGAGACGTTTGGATAAATAATATGACAAAAGAACGCATTGCCTATGTGATGCCTATCAACACAGATGACCCAGATAAATCAACACCACTTCTGGTCTACGATGTTGATGAGTTACCCGTTACAGAAGATTTCCATTTTGCTGTATTTATGCTTGGGCTTACTGAAGGTGAGCCCTACTGGCTTGCAGCACAAATCATATATGAAGATAACCCTATCCATAAAGAAACTGGGGTATGGGTGAAGGCAAAACTTAAGTTCGGGAACCCTGATGATGTTGCTGCATCTATAAATATGCACTTTGAGCGCTGTGTGTTTGATAAACAGGGAAACTACCTCATCAAGGTGTCTCTTATGAAAGATGGTGAGGTGCTACATGAAAATGGTGCATATTTTAGGATCAGCTTGAATGAACGATAAGGTGCAAGAGATATCCCTTCATGCAAGATACTCCTACAAGGGTAGTAACGCTGTTGACTTATCCACTGAAGGAGATCATTCTTCTATTCATGGCGGAGGAAATGGCGGAGGTGGCAACATGCTTGAGGCTCGTGTAGCAAGGCTGGAAGCTAATGTTGAACACATTGCTTCCGATGTAACTGAAATAAAACAAAATTTAAGATCTACATCAACTGATATTTCCTCAATGGTGACAGACCTTGCTCTTTCCAAAAGAGATATATCTGATATCAAGAATGACACAAGCGCATTGAAGCAAGAAATAGCAACCATGAATGGTCGAGTTTCAGGCTTGGAAACATCAATAAGCTCATTCAAAACAACCATTAAAGTAAGCGCCGGAGTGATATCTGCCGCAGTAGTTATTTTCGGGGTCATCGCAGGACCGTATCTTGCAAAAATAGCCTCGGTAATAAATGAATTAGCACTGAAACAATAATGATAACACCCGGCCACCGAGCCGGGTTTTTAACAGGTTATCCCACCACCTTTTTAACCATCCCGTAAAGCTTCGCCAGATGCGCATCATCGTTCAGGCTCATGTAGGAATGCAGTAGCAGCCGAATATTATCTGCGGTGACGGGCCGCTCCGATTTTATGAGCACGACAACTAACCGGCCCAGTACTTTATGCACTTCTTCGCATTCGGTGAACTTTTCGTCGCCCATCGCAGTCTCCCTGTTTAGCTTATATCACTATATTAAAGTACAGCCGCCATCTATAACCAATATACTATGTGGCGGAGAGCACCATATCATTTGCTACCTGGTTAGCTATATTCTGCTCCCCAGGGTGAAGGTATTTCTGGATTTCATCCACAACCGGCCAGAAAGTGCCCTGCTTAACCTGCCTGTCCAGCCAGAAGTGTCGAATAACAGTTCCATCCCACCCTGCCAGTTCAAACGCCAGACGTTCCCCTTTAGCCCGGACTGAGCACCTGAATACCGCCTCACGAAACTCAGGCTGGTTTTCATGATTGTTGACTGAATAATCTGCCCGGAGGTAAAAAACCATCGTCAGCTCGTTATTAACCCGGAGGCTAAGATAGGTGGTGCCCCACTTTATTCGCCCGGCGGACTGAACACCGACATGAATGGATTCGTCGGCCACAATTAATTTTCGGCCCCGGCGCCTATTATGACCATTGCACAGAAACGAGCGCGACACATAATCCCGGTAATCCGAGACAAAAGCGCTCACAGCCGACTGTAGCGTAAACTTATATCTGCTGGGCGAGCCACAGCTTTTTCGCATATGAGGAAAATAACGGTTTCCGGACATGAAATATTCTCCCTGTTTTTGAAAGGGCTAATACTATGTCCGTTACTTGGCCTGGACTCTGATTTATGACTCAAAAATTTGATTCCCATGAAGATTAAGAACTTTCTATTATTTTCTCAATTGTCTTATTGCTGAAAACGGACTCCGGAGCTATAGATATATTTGTTTTCAGGACCCTCACATTCACTGAAAACAGCGTTTTAGCCGTATGGTTTATTTTCCCTGGTCATACGGCTCTTTTTCTTCACAGATGCACTGTTACCCCTTCCAGCTACGCCATTTACCTTTCACAAATGAGTCAAAGCATACTTGCCCCACTCCATACCCGTAAGACAGCGCGCCCACGCCATCCCCTTTGGGGTTTCTCAGCACCAGGATATATGCGGGCGTCTCAGTTGCATTTTGCATAGCATGATCGAGGTAGTAGATGCCCGAAGCCGCGGTGGTTAACCATGTGTGGAAATTATCCCCCTGAGCAATCATAGGAATACCCAGACCAAAGCTCCCCATTTTCAGTAACATTTCCGGTGAGGCATCTGTCGGCGTGGGCTGCACATCATGCACGGCACCGGTTTTAAGGCCCAGACTCGTTCTGGCGGCTGCTTGCGCAGGCGCACCTGCGGTAGCTATCTCCGACAGGTTGTTCCCTTTTTGCAGCGCACCTGTAATGCGGGCGTCATCGCCTGCGGCAACAGTGCCTGTCGTTTTGCCGACATCCAGAACAGCAGCCCCTTTCAGACCCAGGTGGGTCCTGGCCTCAACTTGCGCCGGTGCGCCCTCTGCTGCAATTTCTGCCAGATTTTTAGCTTTCTGCAAAAAGAGGCCCGGGTCAATCTGCCCGGTAACCGGATTGATAACCGTAAAAAAGGCCTTTGTTTTGTCCAGCACACAGACAAAAGGAATATCAGCGACCAAATCCCCCGCGGCTAATGGTGCTTTATTGCCTTTATATAATGGCAGCGTTCCTAATACCTTCCCCCCCATTGCAAGCTGGATAGTTGTTGCCCCTGTATTATTCAGAATGGGGTAAACCATCAACGGTGTACGCAGCATCCAGTCGGTAGAGCCGTTGACAAAGTATGTCGCCGGCAAAGCAACCGTCAGTGCATTTGCCGTCCCTCCCGCTACAGCCGCGGTGTAATGTCCGCTTTGCAACTGCTCTATCTGCACAAACTGGTTTTCTGAACCACGGGTGGCAAAATTGGCGATAACGTCATTCAGGGTCCAGCCTTTCGCCGCGGTACCTTCCTGCCCCCTCACTACCGTCAACACATCGTTTTTGACCGCGGTCAGATGGCAGATTTCAAAGACCGTTTCCTTTGCGTCTGTCAGCGTTATTTTGGCGTACACGCTCTGGGTGTTTGAGCTGTTTGCATAATCAGCACTCAACAGTCCGGCAAACTTCGCCCCGGCGCCGGGTATCACCTGAATTGTTGTCTGGCTGGCGGTAATATCTGCCGCCAGAGAAGAAATCACATTATTTCCAAATCCGATAATCATTTTGCGACTACCTTCACCTTACAGGTGTAAATGAAAGGAAGCTTAACCAGCGCCTGGTCTATGGCTTCCTTGAGAAAGTAACCCACTCCGTTGCCGTAGTCCGGAATGGTGACAGAAAAAACGCCCTTAACGGGCGTCACGCTGATGTCGTAGGTGTCCTGTAACGGCGGATCTATACCATTGGCTCCGTGAATGAACCGCGCTAACCGACGCTTAAGCCAGTCAATGCAGAAGTGCGAGCCATCCCCCTTATAAAAATTCCAGGTCAGGATCCGCTTGAAATAATCGTCAGGGACATAAGATGCGGAACCGGGAGCGTAGTTTTTCAGGCCCGCATAGGTGATGGCGTTATACTCAATAGTGTTATACGCCCCCCGGGCTACAGCATCCTCTGAGATCTGCAGTAAAGGGCGTTTTTCCCCATAAATCCCCAGCGCGATCCAGTCCAGCAGCTCACCCGTGATAGCGGGTGAAGTCCAGCAAGGAAGATTGAGCGCGTTCAGATAATCCAGATCCGCCTGCGCCAGTAAATTAAAGGCATCAAAGAAGGCAGTGATATTGGGGTCATCGTTGTACTGCGTGTAGGGGTAAGCGGGAATAATCTTTTCAATCAGCGCTGGCATATTGCTTAACCTGAATGTGTGATGCTGAAGTGGAGAACCAGGCGTAAGTATCGCCATAAACAAGGCTTGAACCTTTGTCAGGCGGCTTAACTGCACCATTAATACCCACCTGAACATCAATCTTCGATACCAGGGAGGGCACAACCAGACCAGACACCGATTTCAGGAAGATATCCTGAACCTCGAAAATATTGATGGGCTGGCCCACCGCGATAGCGTTGATATAGTCAGCGATGTTTTGTTGTACTGCTTTTGCAATACCATCCGGGTCGATATAGGTTGTCGATGCCGTATTCCAGGTGATAATGATTGTCGCGTTCTGCGATGACGGCACCACAAACGGCACCTGATACACATCCGGATATACCGTGATCGCGATGGTTTTCTTTTCCACCAGCGCGCCGGACGGATTCGAAACGTCACTGGTCAGGATTGAAATATCCGGCACAGCTTTATAAATGGCATAAGCCACTTCGTAAGGATCACCGCCGCCAACGACAGCAACCCAGCGGCCCAGTGTTGCCTGGCGGAATGAGAGCAGGTTTTCCTGCACACCATAAACCCGCTTCAGCTCTGCATGGTAACAGTCTGGTGTTCCCTGGACGCCATACATCCCCGCCTGCATGACCTGCGCGCGATATGAGGCGTAATTTTGCTCCTGAGCCCCCGGCAGACCGTTGGTCAGGTTGGTACAGGTGATCGTGAAACCCGCTGGCACGGATGTTTTAATCTGGTTCACGGAGCCTGCGGGCACCGCCCATGTTCCCTCCGTGGTCGCCAGGCAATACAGAGGATCTGTCTGCCCTTTGCCGGGGATCACGGCGTCTCGCTGCACGGCGTAAGTGTGCGCCCCATCCCCGACCTGGAAACCTTTCGGAATGCTGAAACCTGGCGGGCCAACAAAAATGACATAGACAGAAGTATTCGTCCCCTTTCCGCGCGGGACGCCGTAGATGTTACCCAGTTGCCCAAGCAGGTGAGCATTCGCTGCGTAAGGGCTGCATGAGTTGATAAGATCCACCCGGGCCTGGTCTATAACCATCAGCGCCCCGACGCTGGTACTGACCATATCTTCAATAAGCGAGCCGGGTA
Organism: Cedecea sp. NFIX57; assembly: GCF_900177785.1. NCBI lineage: Bacteria > Pseudomonadati > Pseudomonadota > Gammaproteobacteria > Enterobacterales > Enterobacteriaceae > Cedecea > Cedecea sp. NFIX57. The sequence goes on from NZ_FXAS01000008.1 coordinate 152,799, forward strand.
AATCCGTGGTAATACCCGGGGACAGTTTTGTCGCAGTGGCGATAACTTGCTGGCGCAGAGCATCAGCGGTTAAAGGCTCGGGGCCGGCAATATCATAATTAACGGGCAGATCGCTCATATATTCACCTGCGTAATAATTTTAGAGCCTGAGTTTGTGATAGCTGAGATGTTATAGACCGGCGGATCCACATCCATCAGCGCTATCTGCAGCGATGAGAAATGCGGGCTAAACTGCTGCTGAAGCCTGTTCACGTAAAATGTCGGAAGGATCTGCTGAATGACGGAGCCGCTCGCCGGAATGCCATGGTTTGCAAAAAAGGGGGATTCCTGAGGAGAGAGTCGAAGGTTTTGAACCAGTGTGGTCAGATATATCGCGTCGTTAAAGCCATTATCGTCAGCGGAAACCATAACCCATTTGCCGGATGCATCGCGGCCGTAAGTTCTCATGAGGTAATGCTCCCGTTAAATTGTGCTGTCGGCCCCCCGGTATTGCTTCCGTTGTTGCCGTTAGTATGTTGGTGAGAATTCAGCCACTGCAGAAGTTGCTGCCATCCCTCATGCATAATCTGTGGGCTTGTGCTCGCTGCGCTGTCTTTGAGCGTGCCACTTTGCCCCACCAGCGACCACATGCCATCCGTCAGCGTCAGCACCGTGTTCCCCACCGTCACTTTGAACTGTTTCGGTGTGGCAATGGTAATGCTGTCCGGCGTTAGCAGAAACGTCGTGTTGCTCCCGGAATCCCGCAGCGTGACACCCTCGGGACCGTACATCGTCAGCACGTTATAATCAACGTTCTGCCACTCGGTATTGCTGACAGGCAGGAATACCAGCGCGCTGAGGTTCGCAGGCGGCGTCAAATCAGCAGTGCCGCCACCAAGACCGCTGACGCCGCCCAGGTAAGTATTAGCCGGTATCACAATGCCCTTGTCGCCTTTTTGCATGGGATAACGAATATACTGGGGTCCAAAGAGCGGGATCGTCACCTGCGGCAATGTCCAGGGGATATCCTGCAGCAGGAATGACACGGTGACCATTTTACCCGACTGTTCAACAACGGAAGCCGGGAGCACCTTGCCGGCCATCTGCATGGCGCTGGCAATTTTCTGATCGGCAAAATTATGCATATTGCCGCCAAAGTTCATTTTTTGGTTAATGCTCATGTTGTCACCAGCCCTCCTGCAGGGTGAGCTTCGAGAACAGTTATCCAGCTGTTTGCGTCCGGCTGGCGGCTGTTTCCCAGCAACCGGACAGAAGAAACCAGGAAGTCTCCGGTAAACGCGGAATCGTCCCGAAACTGTGAATACGAGGATGCCTGAATCATCGGGCGCAGCTTTTTCGGCATACGGATGTAATCCCCAACCTGAATATCGCTGCGCATTACACAGGGAACACTGACGGTGCCAAACTGCACCCAGGTCGGCTGGCCAATCAGGTCTTTGAAATCAATCTGTACCGGGTTTTTACTGCGATAGGATGCACTCTTTTTCGAATCCTTGTCCTGGTGGCTGCCAAAATCGTTATCAAAAACGCGGATCTCTTTTCCGTTCACCATCGAAATCTCAACACCTGAATAGTTTCTGTCTTTGATAATGCCTTTACTCAGGGTCTTTAACTTCGTGGCGAGTTCGCCCAGGCTACCGCAGAACATATCGCTGTTAAAGTTATTGATTAGCCGGTCGCTAATGCTGATAGAAAAGCTGTACCCTCCCCCCATAGTCTGAAAGCATTGGGTGAGTGCCACCGACAGTTTGATCCCCTTATTCCAGGGAACGGTGAGATTTATCGGTGCCAGAGGTGCAGGGTTAGTGCTGGAGACAGCACCAGGCATAACAATCAAATCCAGCCGCAGCTCAGTCCCCTGCCAGTTTCCAAGCACCTGCCAGATGATTCCCTCCAGCACCAGACCACGTTGTGAAGGATTTGCCAGTGGCAGTCCCTTCGACATACCCACCCACATTTTGATCGTCATGCCGAACATATCCTGCCGGGCCTGCTGCATTTCCTGCGGGCTGATACCCCAGAGCGTAATGCTGCTCTGGCCCTTCGGGGTGGACTCTCCAAAACGTAAAAGGTCGAATTCAACCATCAAACAGCCAGGGTTGAATACGCCATTCCTGAGGCTGCTGTATTGCCTGTACAGCGCTCCGGGTTTTCCGTTCGCATCGGGAGGGTAAAAAATCTGTATGTCGTAAAAACGCATCAGTTGATAACCTCGATCTGCCCGCGGGTAATTCGCCAAATCATTTTTGTGGTACTGAATGCGCCAACAAGTAAGTTAATGTCGTAATCAGCCGGCGAGCCCACAATCGGTATTGTCAGCTGACGCCTACCGGAATTATCAGTGATATCCAGATACCAGCGTTGCGCCGCGACATTCCATTTTGTCCGGCAGTTATAAACAGAGCCATCCAGTATTGGCGTGAATGCCATACTTTTTTGCTCATTGCCTGAAAATGGAAATAATTCAGTGCTCATATACCAAATGCCCCACTTAATTTCCCGATCAAACCGACGATATCCCCTGCCACACCTGATACGGTGCTTCCCAACGATGTATTACCCAGCGCGGAGGCCGTATTCGTCCAGGTGCTTTCTGTTGTTTTGTCACCAACATCAATTTTGCTCAGGTAGTTATTCGTCGCCTGGTCTGTGGTGGAATTTGTTACCAGAGGCTGTTCAAAATCCCACAGCCATTGCCGCTGGGGAACAGGTTCGCTGGTGCTGGTCACATCCCGGACGGTGCGCAATATGCACCCGCTGTAAATGAGCGCAGGCGTGGCCACGATGAATGTGCCGCCGAGGTTGGCATGTGCCTGTAAGACCATCTGCAGGGCGCTCAGCGTCACCAGCTTTGTCATCGTACCCGAGTTGTCGTTAACCGGCGCATCCATCAGCATTGGAATTCTCAGGGGCTGAGCAAGCAGTGCATTCGCAGCGACGGCCTGATTAGCGAACGGATAACGACCGATATCGTAATCAATCATCGTGCCGCCCTGCGACGCCCGCCAGTGGCAAAAATACTTGTCCAGATCCGTAAGCTGCACGCTCCCGCCGAGCAGACCAGAAACAAAGCTGGCACTCTGTGTTATCGCCACTATCGGCAACATGCCGCCGGGGATGCTCTGGGCTACTCCATCGCAGAGGATCACCGGCGAAATTTCAAAGCCAAGCTTATAAAGCTCCCGGGTAAATGACATTAGCCATAACCTCCAAGTTGTGTGCTGCCGACAATCGCGCTGCCGCCAGTATTGTTATAAACCACCAGGCCGCCGCCAACGCCCCTCCGCTTACCGTCATCAACGAGCTGTTGAAGCAACTGGTCGGTTTTCCCGGTCGTCTGCTGATGAGGTTGCGCCGTTGTCTGGTTGTCACGCACGCCTGGACTCCCTGCCCCATAGGTCGCGGCATACTGCGCCTTAACCCTTTCAGTTGGAGCGCCAGCGTTCATCTGCGTAATGTGATTACCCTCGCGGGTGCCTGGAATATCAGCGCCATAAATATTCCGATACTGCTCATTTACCCGGCCAACGTATTCACGGTTCTCTTTACTTCCCCTGCGGCTGCCGCCGTTGTACCAGCGCAGCATTTCACCAACGTCCCCGCCAGCCTGTTTCTTCGCCCATGCCATGACTCTGGCGCCAGCCATGATGTTATCCCGCGGGTCAAAGGGATTTTCCCCTGGCTGGAAGTTATCCGGCATGACCTGCATTAGCCCCTGCGCCCGTTTACCTGAGCGGGTCATCGGCCCTTCAGCATTCGGATCCCAGGACGACTCAGCAGCAGCGGTCGCTTTAAGTATCTTAGGGTCCAGGTTGTACGCCTTCGCCGCCTCTTCAAAAATGGGGTCATATTTTTTTGACTTCATTTCATTTGACCACCTGCGCGACTCATTCAGGTCATCAGCCATTTTGTCGGCAATGCCACTGAACCAGCTGCGTTTATCCAGGCCTGACGAACCATACTGAGCTTCAGGATCCTTTCTCAGCATCGAAGACCCCGCTTTCACGTTATCCAGCGAGATATTTGTTTTTCCGCTCACCCAGTCAACGACCTTACCAATCAGGCGCCACAGGCGTTCAATGCCGGACATAAACGATTCAACGTCGCTTTTAAACTCTGGCGACGCGAGGTAATTCCCGAAGCGGCGAATACCCTCTGACAGACCATCAATCCACTTACCCAGCTCAGGTGATTTGAGAACGGTATCGATCGCCTCTGAAAACGCATCCGATAATTTTCCCAGCGCTGGCGTTAACGGGGCCAGACCACGAATAAACGTGTTTTCAATCCCGATCTTGCTGCAGTCGAGCTGAATATTAAAATCCTGCCACTGCCTGAGTTGCTCATCCGTCAGCCGCAGGCGCTGCGTGTCCTTCTGTGCCTGCTTCGCCATCGCATCGATTTCCGCGTCGCTCATATTTTTGAAGCGGTTCAGATCGTCGAGGGTGAAGTAATTTGTCAGGCCGTAAGCTTCAGCCCCCTGCTGCGTGCTGCCATTGCGAACGAAAATATCGCGGGCGCTGCGTATCATCTGCGGCAATAGCGTTGCCGGATCCTGATTAGGGTTATCAATCCCCATAGCCTGGAACTGCCAGCGCTTACTCAGATCGAGCTGAGAATCACGAATCGCGCCCAGCGTGGCCACCGGATTCCCGAGGACTTTCTGATAATTGACCGCCGCAGAGTTAAGCCCACCCGCGGTGGTGCCCAGCCCCATAGCCGTAAACCGCTGGGCAGAAGCGTTGCCCGCCAGGCGGTTTATTCCCCACAGGCCGCCCGCCCCGGCAAGGCCGGAGAAAATGCCCAGTACCGTGCCCCATGAAAGAATGCTGCTGGTTGCATCTTTAAGGTGACCAGCGAGGGACCTGGCATCCTTACTGGCTTTATTGAGGAAATTGCGCGCCCCGCTGGTTTTTTTGTTCAGTTCAGACTGCGTTTTATTGGCTTTTTCCAGGTGCCCATTGAGGGTATCCAGCCCACTGTTCAGGGAGGAGATAGCCGCCACGCCCTCAGTAAAGGCCTGGGTGACGGACTCCGAGTCGGTTTTAACCCGCCCGGTTTCTTTTGCTGCGTCGCCCAGCCCGTGAACCGCCCCGCGCCATTGCTCTGGCAGCTCACTGAGCGCCTTCTGATACTCATTGAACTTATCCAGAAACGACTGAAACTTTTCATCCTGGACGTCAATGTCAATAATGGTTTTAGCTGCCATTGAAATACCCTTTCCGTCTTATTTCTTCCAGGATGAAGCGCTGCCGGAAATGGAGGGGGCTTTTGTACTCCCCAATATCCAGTTCACGGCAGAGCAAAGCGAACCCCTCACCGGAGGCCCATGTCAGGAGGGTATGTGTGAGCGTTCCGGCTGGGCTTCCGGGATCGGGGTATCGGGATCCGTTTTCGACGTCAGTAAAGAATCGCGGAACGCCGTAACATTCAAGGAGACGAGTTGCCCACTGTACATTTCGAGTGCCCTGCCCACCGTCGGGGCTATGAGGTTCGCTTTCTGAATAGCAGAGCTGACCATAAAAAAAACAACCTCGCCTTCGACTTCCCGGTACTCCTCCTCGCTGAGGATGCCCTGCTTAAAGGCGGTATCCAGCGACGTCGTTTTCCAGGTGCCGCTATCGTTCCAGATAACCGTGGTCAGGCGCTGGATATCATCAACGAGGGTCGGCATACCCGCAGTAATCTGGCCGGCATCCTGCTGTGCTTTGAGCGTATTACGCAGCATCATCGCAGCCACACGCGGGGCGCCTACAGAACCGACCAGCGAGAAGAAGTTATTGAACAGGCTGCCGAGCATCACACAGTTTTGCTCGACGACTTCATACGGAAATGGCACGACGTGCAGATAGACCAGAGAGTCATCTTCCCGGGTGATGGTGCTGACGAAATTCAGTTTTTTATCGATTTTCACGGCAATCAGTCCCACATTTTGTCGTTGGTGATGATGTAACCAGAGATGGTGACCACATAACCCGCATCCATCCCGGTGATCGGCAGTTCGTTAAAGTTCACCAGATAGGCATTCAGAATGGTGTAGTTCCCGAACGTACTGGCGTCCGGCGTGACCACCACCTCCCCCAGCGCAGTATCAGAGGCAAACCGGCGCTGCCAGCTCGCGGCCAGCCCCTGCGTGCGCAGTAAATGCAGGGTGAGTGTGACCTGCTGATAAGGGGCCTGACTGCCTACCGTGCCCGTTAACGTCGGAATAATGTCTGTTGCCGGGCCGTCCGGGCGCATGCTGATGGCATCTTTACCCAGATAGGAGGCGGTGACATTCAGCGCAGGATTTTCTGTCAGCGTGACAGCCCCCCGCACACGATTCAGGAACCCCTGGGGTACTAATGGAGCTGACATAGATTACGCCCCCGCAAAATTGGTTACGTTGAGGTTAAAGGTGATGGATTCAAAGCCGCGCTTCGGCGTGATGACGGCGCTGAGGCCATTATATTTGCCATCGGCGTAATCGGACGGATTCAGACTGGTGTAACTGGCAAACGGGACGGCGTTAATGACGGCGCTGCCCGCATAAGTGCCTTTTTCGTACTCTTCGTTAAAAGCATCCTGCGTGAGCCGGGTGTCAACGACCTGCCCCAGAATAAGACCGTAGCTAATGCCTGAGCGCAGCGTTTTTAATGCGCGATTCTGCAGGCGGTTAATGCCGCGCTGTTCGAAATACAACGGGTTCACCGTGGTATTGGAGCCGTTGATCACCTCGTTCGCCAGGTCCATTTCGAGGTTAATCGCGCACCAGGCGACGGAATACCAGTAGTTAAACGGGTTACCATCCAGCATATGGCCCGCCACCAGCATTTTATTGCTGAGGCCGCCCTCCGCTGCCGCACCGATGTAATTGATGCTGTTGTCCTGCAGGGTTTTCAGTAACGTGCCATTTCCGGCCGCCGGATATTCCGTGACGCCGTACATGAAGCGCCAGGCCATCGGGGGGACCATATTGGACGATCCCGGGTCGTTAACCAGAGAGGACTGGAAGGGCGCCGCCATTGAGAACTCAGCGCTCCCGATGGAGGGAGCCTCTACTCCGGCAAACACATTCGGGTATTTTTCTGAAGCCCAGTCCTGATAAGTGGCAATCGTCGTGGTGGCAAAAAATTTCACCATCGAGCCTGGCGACGTGTAATCACTGGCCAGCGCTTTAAACGTGGGTTCGGCATCCCACTCACGCGGTATCAGATAAGAGAAAAATTTCTGGTATGTGCTGCCCAGAGAAATATCCTGGGCAATAAACGTGCTCAGCGCTGCAACCGCTTCGGGAGCCTTCACATCCCCCAGTTCGAGCACATAGACAGCGCGCGTAGTGCCCTGCGCCCAGAAGGTTGTGTTCATCTGGATAATTTCACTGGCGGCAACCGGTTTCACGGTCCCCATCACCTTCGCGGTGCCGGGGTCACTGGTCAGCGGGTAAGTGAACGCGGTATCGCTGGTTATGGTAGCCGTAACCGCCCGGTTATAAGCGGCTGGCGTCACGCCGGACACAATAAGGGGGATTTTGTCACCTGTTGTCCATTTGTGCGCGACTGACAACGTCACTGTAACGACCTTCTCAGCCCAGGCGATTGAAGCCATGGTTTTCGCCGGGGGGGCAATGGCCTTCATATCATCCCGGGTCGAGAGCAACTTGTACTCTCCGGCAGCCAGGGTGGTGCCTCCAGTGGACACCATCGCGCCAGATTTCAGCAACTGCGAGGGCTTCGGCGGGTTAGTCACCGAGATATTAATATTCACAATCGACATTTAACGTTTCTCCGGGTAAATGGCGGGGATTGCAGAAGTGATCAGCTGGCGGGAGATGTCTCTCATTCGCTGCTGGTAATAGTTAATTTTGAATTTGATGGTTTTACGCTGAGCGATGATGTTCAGCTCGTTCTGCGTCACGCGCTCATCCTGTACGACGGGGATATTCATCACCCCCATTTCGGCATTATCGGCGAGTGTGTAGTCCTGGATGTAGCGCAGGAAGTCCTCAACGCTGGCATTCCGTAGCCCGGTGATGGACAGCGTCACATCTTCGGAAACCAGCTGGTACTGGTTCTGTTTTTCATCGAGACAGAACGCGCCGGCAATCGGGGTGGTATTGCTGCATTTCACCGTCGCAAAGGGCGGGGAGATGTTTTGCACCGACAGCATTGCCGGGTACATCGGCATGAACTGGTTTAGCGCTAACCAGATCGGCAGCGAACTGGACACCACCACATCGGTAAGATCGATGTCGGCGGCAGAGTTAATTATCTGCGACCGCATATGTGGGAAAATCGCCTCGCCGGTGTAATGGTACAGGTTGGCTGGTTCGTTCAGGCCAGTGCGCCGGGAAAATGAAAACTGAATGCCAAAAAATTCGCCGATGTAGAGCACATCCGATCCGATATCGTTGAAGGGGTCGATATCGGACTGAGCGGTAAACGTCACAACGTTGCGGTCATACAGCTGCTCATCGTCCTGTATTGATTCCGTCGTCAGGTGTAAATACCCTTTAACGTTGACCGTATCAGGCGCGCTGTTTTCGCCACCAACAAGCACAGAGGCTTTAATCCAGAACACAAAGCCATCGAGCGGCAAAATCTTCCTGATGTATTTCGTGAAGGTCACCACCTGATACTGACTCAGATCATCAAGCCCCTGCGTCAGGGTAGCGTTTAACTCAGTTGTCGCGTTCTGCTGAAGTTCACCCAGGGAAGGCATTTAGCACCCCACTTACCCAGGCCCGCATGGCGGCCTGATAGGTTCCTGTGTCGATAAACGAAGGGCGTGGATTGCCTTGTTTTTTCTTGAAGCGCTTAGAGATGCCCAACAACGCCCGGCGAGTAGGAACGCCCGGCATGCCGTTCATCTCCTCGTTATCCAGAAACGCAGAAAACAGGTCGTGAACGCGTGACATCGACTCGGCCAGCGGGTCTTTGGTCGGCGGCGCGCCGGCCAGCATGTTCTCCAGCGCTCCGGCCAGATCCTTACTCATGAGATCGGCAATATCGTTACCGTAACGATCAAAGAACGTCTGCATGATGTGGTACTTAGCCTCAAGTTTTTCAGCCACATCCCCGGTAGTGGTGTTTTCATCCTCATAGGGGATATCCATCACGCCAAGATGAAAGGTAATCATGACAACCCCCACAGGCTCCCGAACTGCTGAGCAATCATCAGGTAGCGGCGGCCCCACGGATCCTGGAGCATTTGCAGGTCAGCGAGCGACAAATTCCTGAAGAAGTCCGGCACAAGCCGCTGAGAGCTGGTTGATTCATCTGACGCGGAGGAGATCACCCCGACATGAAGCCTGGTAAGTTTTGACTCCTCTCTAAAATCAGAAAAAACGCGCTCGGTGCCATAGTTAACCAGGAAAGAAGCCGCCAGGTTATAAACGGCAACCGCATACAGGTTGGGCATGACCATTTCAATGTCACGGTTCACCCATTCAACCGCCCCGCCATACGCCAGTGAAAGCGACGGGGAACTGTCAGGAACCTGCCCGGCGGTCACGCCCATATCAGATCGAACGAACTCGATAAATCCCGGCAGGCTCGTTGTCATTTTTTCTTGCTCCCGGATTTTTCAGTTGCAAGGGTTTCGCTGACCATCGGCGTGTCGTCATGGTCATCCCGGCCCTTCGCCTGCTCCACGCTGACTTCCATTTCACCGGAATAGCCCGTGCCGCTTTCACGTAACGAGCTGTCGAGAGCAGCCAGGGATGCCTGCCGGCGACTATGCGCCCCGCGGGTAAGATGAATATCGTTATCGCGGATAGTTTTCTCGATAACCGACGCTGAAACAGGCTTGTTGACGCTGTAACACAGGCCGACAAAGACCTGACTCTGGTCGATTTTCGTCGAGTCAATCAGGCCGTACACCTGGTGATGCAGGATGACTGATTCCACCTCTTCAGTGGCCCCATCAAGCACCATCATCTGGTCACCGTGGTTAATCGGGATCTGGATAAGACGACCCGTCTCAAGGTTGCGGTAGGCAAAAATCTGGCGCTGTTTGGTGGTGTTAGCGATATAGAGTTTCATTGGTTACCCTCGTAAAAAAGCCCCTGCTGAGTTTTCCCGGCAGGGGCTTAACCACGTAGAAAATTGCATCAGGCGCTGTAGGCCATCGACAGAATGGTGATAGCTTCCGGGCGGACTGCCCAGCCTGAGGTGGAACGCATCTCGGACAGCACATCAATGGCGCCACCCGCAATCGGTGTCGGAATTTCGCGCGGGGCGGCCATGTCGCAGAACATCAGCGCGTTCGCTGCGAGTGACGGCGTCAGTCTGGCGAATTCGTTGGTGTTGACGGTTGAATTGACCATCGGCACTTCAACCTCCGGGATGGTGATCACCACCGCATCAGTACCCCCCGCACCAGCACCGATCAGAGTGTCGTCATATACCCAGTCCACCTGAATGTTTGCGCCCTTCAATACTTCTTTCACCGTGCCGCCAACGGTATCGGTCCCGCCACCGGGACGCTGGTAAGAGGTCAGCTGAACAATCTGCTGGATCTCCATGGCACCAAGAATACGCTGCGGGCCGAGGATAACGACGCGCAACTGGCGGCCCAGCTGCATGGTACGGGTTAACGCCGCCTGAACATGGCCCAGCAGATACACCGCCATCTGGCCGTGATCGTAGGTCAGTACGGTGTGGTTGTTATTGCTGTCCGGCGGCAGAGACTCAGTCGTTGCCCCGGCGGTGTTCAGCAGGCCTTCGCCACCAGCCGGGTTCATGCCATGCAGCAGCGCAGAACGCAGCTGCTGGAAAATCCCCTGGCGCATGCCCAGACGCTGAGCCTCAGGCAGAGCAAAGTTCCAGTTGCCGGCCGCCGCCATATCGTGGTGGTCGTAGATACCCCGGCAGCGGAACAGGTAGGTCGGGGTGGAAATCATCTTCGCATCCAGCGCCACGCTCGGCAGCTGGTTACCGTTGCCTGACTGGCTGGAGGTCACCTGGGTACGAATATCCAGGCGGCGCATGTAGGCGTATTGATCACCGACACCGAGACGAACTTGTGGGTTACCGCTGGCGATGGTTTCAAACGCACCAGACGCCTGCTGATAACCGATGATCATTTCCGGCGCGATGTACGACGGATTGACGATAGTGTAGCTGGGGGTAATTGCAGCCATTTAATTCAGCTCCCGATTAAAGTAAGACCAGCGCAATGCTGTCGTTGTGACCCCAGGTCAGGAAACCCGTATTGCTGTCGTAATTAACAGTTTTAGGATTTGCTGTTCCAACGGCGAGCAGTTTCACTGGCAGCGTGATATCTGAAATATTTACCGCGCCAATATTGCCCTGAGTCGTAGCCGCGCCGCCCGGCGTTGATGCCGGTGCATAAGTGAAAGTGGTTGGACTGGGAACGGATAACACGACGACAGTGCCGTTATAGGCCGCCGGGGCCACGCCACTGATTTTCACATACTGCCCTGCTGTCAGGCCGTGTGCGCCGTCAGTCGTTGCCGTCGCCACGCCAGAAGCGTAAACAACACCTTTAGTCGCAACATCCGCACCTGAGTAACCTGCTGCGGCTGCGGTAGTAATCTCGTCATGCACAAAGTTCCAGGCCAGCGGAGTACGAACCGATGCACCTGAGGTACCCAGCGCGACGACACTGGCTGTTGTTTTAAGCGGTACGCGCATGTTAGAGCCGAGACGGTAAAAAGAAACGCTCATGCCAGATGCGTACTGCGGCACGGGTGACTGCGGCGTGGTCAGCCCGTTGTGGGCCTGATTAAAGACGGTAAAGCCTTCCAGTTCAGCTACTGACATCGCTCTGCGAATGGTCGAACCGCGAGGGCTTGACTGGATGCCAGGCAGAAGTTCGGCAATCGCCAGCCCACCCCAGAGGGGTTTTGTTTCCGTTGGCGCCACAGTGCCGGCGGCAAGATTGAAACGATTGGCCGGGTCATCCAGGGCGACGCCCTGAATATAACCATCAGATTTCACACCGAAGGAACCCAGCGCATTCGTGGTAGCCATCGGGTTCAGAGATAAATGAGCCATGCTTCAAACTCCTGTTAAGCCTGGTTGTTAAAACTGGTGACCTGACGTTTGCCGGACTGGAACGGTGCCCAGGTTGCAGCGGGATCGCCTTCAAAGGTGCTGATCTGGCGGCCGGTCGCATCAGCGCGTTTTATTTCACGCAGCATGCCTGGGCCAACCGAGAGACTTGCTGATTTCTGCGCGTCGGCATAAATCTGTTTTTCGGCAAAGCCGAGCAATGCGGAATCAGCGATTGAGGACAGGTCAACGGTCTTGAAATCCGGTGAATGTTCCTGCAGCTGAATCATCAGGCGACGACGGTACGCCAGCGGCTTTTCACCAGACAGCGGCACCGGCGCGCGCTTGCCAAAACTGGAGAACACGCTGTCTGCCTTCACCTGCGCATCAGCAACTTCGTTACGTTCTTCGTCGCTAAGCTCGGTTGGGATGCGTGTTTTAAGGTCGGCAATCTGCTGACGGAGTTCAGAGTCTGCTTTTTCTTTTGCTGCCTTTTCTTCTGCTGCTTCGGCATCAGCCTTTTCCTGCGCGGCTTTCTCTTCCGCATCAGCTTTGGCTTTTGCCTCTTCGGCCTCTTTGGTTTCCGCGTCAGCTTTTTCTTTTTTAGCTGCCTCTTCAGCATCCGCTTTATCCTTGGCTTCTTTGGCCTCGGAGTCTGCTTTTGCCATGCGGGCATCGATCGCTTTGTTGATAAGCGCTACGATTTTTTCCTCGTCCATCTTTTCAGCCTCGTTTGGAATGGAATCAGATTTAACACCAGTGGGGGCAAGGAGCTTGTCCCATACGCCCTGTTCACAAATTGCAACGTGGTCGAGCAGCTCGGGGGATGGCTCCACCAGCAGAGACTGACCGTCGACAATGATTGATTTAGGTACCTCAACAAACTTCACGGTTGGAGAGGTGCTTAATTGCCTTGTCGCCATAATTTCTGCGGCCTCGGCGTCGTACACGCGCGCAACTGCCCACACCTCGCCCTTATCAGCAACCCAACTGTTGGTCAGGGTGCCGATAACGCGCTTTGCGAACTCATTGCTATCAAGCGTATTTTTCTCCGGGTGCAGCCAGATGAGCGGTAGCCCGGCAACTCGCTGGAGAAATTCGGGGGTGAGATAGTCATCCGGGTTACGGAAGGCCATCTGTTGATCTGCGGAGCGCCAGGTAACCCCTGTGCCGGTGACCCGGATGGCGAACATCCACATGTTGATAAAGTATTGCGGGCTGCTTAATGTCCCGTCAGCGATGAGCGCGGCAACCTCGGTTTCATTGAGCGCCTGCTGCGCCAGCATCTCAGCAAAAGGCTGATGAAGCGGCTTTGGCAGATCGTCAATATGGAACCACCCGGCGGCCAGCGACTCGTCGTTAAGCTTCGCGTCGAACTTATCCGGCACCTCGGCACGAAACGTCAGGTAATCGCCGTATACGCTGTGAGGGGTCAGCGAGCCATCGTACTGATAACCCACCTCTTCCAGCACCTCGCGGCGTGCGGCATCAATTGCCAACTCACCCGGCTCTACCGTGCCGCCGGGCTGGCACCACGTACCATCATCCGAGCGCTGAATTAGAAAGACGAACTTACCCTGACGAAACATTATCCCGCTGCCAAAAATAGCCACGGTTTGATGCTCCTATGCTGCTTTCTTCATAGACTCCATGAACTTCTGCCCCTCCTGGGTCAGCATGTATTCTGGAATGCTTCGGAGGTTGTAGATGTAGGTCACGTAACACTGACAAAAAACCTCTTCGGCAGGCTGAGTGATTTCGTCGAGGTACCCAGCGGGACCGGCTTTCACGTAGCCGTTTTTTTGCGCCCAGTTCCCGCGGATTAAGTAGTACAACAAATCGCGTTCCTTGTGATCCTCCCGGTATTTATATCCAGGCCTGCGCCAGTGGCTGTGCCAAATTGCAGCGATAGCGTTATTGCTGGTTGCTATCACATTGTCGATGTTGGCGATCAGCTTATGGTTCTGGTCAATCATCACGCGACGGGCTTCAAAGTCGAACTGCTCGGCGGTTTTCTGGATATGTCCCGCCGTCTCCCGCATCTTCCCCTGAATCCCCCTCAGCGCTATAGAGTCAGCCGAAGGAATGCTGCTGGCCCAGCCACTAAAGCGCGACAGCGTCGTATCGACCGCTTTTTGACGGTTGAGCTTTATCAGGTCAACGCTGGCCAGTATTCGTCTGTCGAGCTCTGTGCGCAGCTTTGGTTCAAGGTAGTTAATGGTGAACCGGGAAATGCCAGGGTGACGCTTCAGCGCTGCGGCCCGACCAATCTGCAGGTCATACGCATGCGTGAGGTTGCGCGATACCATCGAGACGTAGTCATTTGCCGTCTCACCTTCGGCAGCCTGCCTGATGATGCTTTGCCAGCGTTCAAGCTCCTCCCGCGAGGTATAGCCATTGCGAAGAAAGAACCTGACCGCCTCCCTTACCGTTCTGGTAAATACCCTCACAGTGACAGCCCTCCATCTGGGGGATCTTGAGTCGGCTGTTTCGGCGGATTGTTTAGCAACTCATCCCAATCAAGCTCCAGCCGCTGAGGGAAAAGATGTTCATTGGCATTAGCGTTTTCACACATCCACTCAATCAGTGCGGCCCGGTTTTCCGGATCGTCGGTGAACTGTGCGAGCAGTACCTGCCCCATACCAATGATCGCTTTAAAGCGCGTTTCATCGACCTTCACTTTTTCGCTTTCCGGCTCCTTCAGAGAGGATGGCCAGCGGTATTCAAAGTTGTTTATCCAGCTCGCAAAATACACGCTATAGGTGTTTTTCAGGTCTGGAAAGTCGGCCCGAAGTGCCTGAAAAAATTCAATGCTCCACGCCCGGTACTGACAGACGCGAATGAAGAACGCATAAAGTGGGTCCAGCCATTCACGAATGTTATCGATGTACACGGCCACCGAACGTGCATCCTCTGTCCCCTCACCAAACCCCTGAGCAAACGTCTCAGAGTTCAGGATGATGGCAGGCATGTCGGCGGCTGCAGCGATATTTTCGAGGATATGGTTTCGTGCCGAATCAAGTGGGTCTTTCAGATTGCTCAGGTCGATGGATTCGATTGTGTCACTGTCACCGATCTGCAAAACCTCACCGGTTTTCCCTCGTTTCAGCATCATGCGCTTAATGCCGCTCAGCTTCTGCATCATGTTGTTGACGACAGAGCTTGGCCCTTTGATTTTCGTCACCAGCAGGCCGCCTTTCACTGACACCATATCGTCAGTGCGCATGGTCTGGATAAACGACTTCAACGGAAACAATGCCCGCTGGTAAACGCTGCGACCACTGAAACCAAAGGCCGCAGCGTTATACGCCAGATAAATCGGGTCCTCGTTCTGAACGACAACACAGCGTGATTTGTGGTACGGCTTACCGGCCACCCGGATGCCGTCAACCTTCTGGAAGTCCTGAGCATTCGGATCCTGGTTTAAAACGATGCTGCCCGCCGTGTTGAGCGGGTCCAGAATGTTAAAACTGATGTTGTGCTTATAGAGTGTGCGGTAATCCAGTGACTGGCTCGGCTCCTGATTATCCACCAGCATAGCCGCCGCAGACACACCGTAAATTCGTGCAATCCGCGCCGCGTTGGCAATGTGCTGGTTAGCTCCTAACGCTTTCCATTCCCGTTCGAAAGCATCACGCAGGCGCTGCTCAAGCCCAAACGACTGTGCAACATGAATTGTGCGCGGCTCGTTCATCGCCATTTTAATCGGGCGATCCACCATTTTTCCGCCCAGCGGATGGTAGAGGTAGACCGTTTTACAGGTTTGGTAGCCAGCCGATGATCCAGGCTGTATATCGTCACTCTCCAGCAACGCTATCAGCTCTGAGTGAGAGCAGCTGCCGATTTCGAAATCGTCTTCGTTCATTGGTTCTCTCGTCAGAAGCCTTCGCCGTTACCCAGCCCAAGAGCGATGCCATAGTTGAAACAGTCAAAAAGGTCATCGTCCTGATTCTCTTCGCCGATGATGAACTGAAGTACCTGCGTCAAAAGATGGTTTTTCTTCGACTGCTTGTATTCAGTGACTTTGTCATAGGCGTATTTAGAAATGCGTACCTTCCCGGAGGCCACATACCCGGAAATATTGATAGCGCGGGATTCTTTAGGGAGTGAAGTTAGTTCGCTGTCGATAGGATGAACGTTCCACCCTTCATTTGCGCCCTGCTGCAGTAGTGTGATGCCGGTAGCCTTGTCCTCGATAAAAAGTCCAGTCGTCCCCATCCGGGCCAGGCATATTTCGCTGAGGTGCTTAGCTTTCCCTATCCACTGCGGCACCACATCTTTCAGGAAATACCCGTCAATCTGGATAATGTCCCAGTCGAGAATGACCAGGCATGGAGCGGGATAGTTAATGAGTGCGAACCAGATGCAGGCTGAACCATCGTTCTGCAACTTGCCTTTCTGGGCGCAATCGACAACGCCATAAACCGTATCGCAACTGGCCGGGTAATCGACCGGCGCGCCGTTCTCCAGCAACCAGTCCATCTTGAAAAAGTTCTGCCCGCGCCAGTCCACGAAATCAGCCATGTATTCCTGCTGGACCACCAGCGGAGGGCGCCCGTCAATAATCCTCGCCAGCGCAGCGGGGTTAATCGTTGGGTTTGCTGATGTGGGCGCGTGGTGCTCTTCCCAGCCCATCGATTTATCGTTGCAGGCCAGGTAGAAAAAATTCTCGTCATCCACGCCCTTTGGCGTGCCTGCCATGACTGCGTCACCGTCAAAGTCCAGGAGCGTCGGCTCTATCGCCTGCTCCCAGATATCCCGCATGCCCTTTTTAACCAGGCTGCCTTCATCGATGATGACTTTGTGATATTTACGGGAGCGCCCGGCGTCCGGGTTATCCAGCGTCCAGAACTCAACCTGACCACCGCCCATCACCTCAATAATTGCATCGGTTTTACTCGAGCTGACTGTGATCGGCTTTAACAGGTCTCTGATGGCTTTGAACGACGGCAGGAGGATTTTGTAAGACGGGGCAAACCAGCCCACTCTCATCTGTCTGGCGGCCCAGTTCCCCCCGGCCTGCTCCAGCATGGTTGTTTTGCCAAAGCGGCGGCCAGCGCGAACAACTTTTCGCTTTGCGGGGGATCGGTAAATCCGCTTCTGCCCTTCATGAAAAGGCAGAAACTCGATAACGTGTTCAGTCGGCATGGTTCACCCTCTGAGTGGCGCATGGCCGGAACGGTTGTACTTGTTAGATTTGTTAAAAAACGCCGCTATTTAACATAAGGTACGTTATCTGCACCACGGTAACACCGCCCATTTCGAAATGTCCCTGAAAGGCTTATTTCTGTGGGTTAAGTGCGAAAAATGGCGTGAATAAAACGTGCATAAACAGGGTCGAAAAATGCATAGCCGAAAATCAGCCTGAAATGCCTGTTTTCGCTGTTTTACCCGTTAATCAGCATCCGGGGAATTCACCAGCTTAATCACCACTGTCGGCTCTTCGTCTGGACTATTACCCTTGCGCCGCAGTTCTACCTCTTGCTCAGCTCTCTCTGCCTCTGCCGCGCGCTTGCGGATTTCCAGCTCAAGAAGCTGACGAGCAAGATCGTTGTTGTCTTTCCCGGTGCCAGTTCCTCGGGCAACGAGAAGTTTTGCCAGTTCACGGCGGGCGGCAGCCTTATCTGCCGCGTTTATCTCTATGCCGAACTTGCCCAACTTTACGCCCTGCAGCAAATAACGAGCATCGCCTTCAACATCCCGCGTATCAGCAAAAAACGCCTCGCCTTTTCCCTCTCCGTTACAGCGTGGACATTCAGGGTTGGGGTCGAAGTTATCGACGAAGCCGATGCCGCCGGAAAGGTCGGGAGGTGGCTTGTTGTCTTTCTCTGCCACCTTCTCGGCTGTCAGTTGCTCGTCAAAATCACGCCACTGATATTTATGCCCGTCGCCCCAGCAGTACCGACAGTTAACACGCCTGTACTGCGCTATCTCGTTCGGGTCAGCGTTAATAATCGCGGTGAGCTGAGCTATCACATCATCCAGCTCTACCGCGTAACGTTTCTGGCGCTCATTTCGCAAATGATGCACGTAACGTGAAACCCTGGCATTTCTGAGCAATCGGCTGGCGTTTGAATATGCTGTTGCCCCCTCACCCAAATAACCAGCCAGGCGATAAGCATCTACGCGAGTCTTCCCGTCAACAACATGCTGAGCAAAAAGCATCTGCTGGTCGGAAAGATTAAAACTATCAAAATGTTCCGTCGCTGATGGATGGGGCGAAATTTTTCGCTCCTTTGCCGGCTGCACAGCTCGAGCATTATCAGCAGGCGTTTTTTTCGCAGTTTTTTCTTTCTGCGAATTCGCACTTTTTTTCGCAGTTTTTTTTTGCGAATTCGCACCGCCGTTCGCAACCTTGATATAGCGCTTTGCGCTGGCGTAATTTAGTCCCTGCGCCTCACACCAGTCTTTGGGGGAAATACCGGATTTAGCATGGTCGGACAGGAACTGACGCTGAAGCTCGCCCCAGTCCGTTCTTGCCATTATCAGTCACCTATTAGCGAAAACATTATCGAAGCCCCTCGGTGTGAAGAGCTTCTGTAATGCCCATCAGTCTTTAAGGTACTCGTCGGTAGATAACACAATCTCACCCATCAGCAGCTCTGCATGGGTGCTGGTGACAATTACCGAATGGTGAGGGTGAACATTTTCAGCCAACCACTGAATAAGTGGCCGTGAAGCCGTTTCAAAACTCTTTTGCCTAACTGCGGCCTTTTCTTCTGCGAAATAACCACCGCCCATGTTGTGCCACTGCCAGCACTTACCGAACTCACGATTCAGATCGCCATCATTCAGACCATCGATGACTGTCAGATCAGAAACCGCAGCTTCATGTTCAGGCTGGTAACCTTCGCCGATTGCCGTTTTGACGTATTCGAGCATTTCTGCCCGCGGCGGGTTCAGGTCCATCTCATCATCACCCTCGTAAACCGGCGTGCACACAATGCTGTCTACGGCATCTGCGCGAACGATTTTTTCCTCCACACCACACGGATCCGTCAGGAAATTAATATGCCCATCACGATGTGGGAGCGTAATCTTGTCACTGGAATAGCCCTCGTGCAGCAGCCTTTCAGGTACTGCAGTTCCCATAGAAAGGATTGAATTCTGTGTACGCTGATACAGTTTTACGTGCCAGTGCTTAATGTTCTTCATGGAATTAACCTTTTAGATGTGAGCCTGTCGCATGGCAGAGCCGCCAAGAGCGAACGGCTTGCCCAGGCTCACGACTGAAAGTCTCTCTTCGGGATGCGCATGCGAAGCGCAATAAAAAGCCCCGCTAGTGCGAGGCTCTGGTTTTCTCAATATCTCGTATTCCGACCAGTTGGTTATTCGCCTTGTCGATGGCAGCCAGCAACGGCTTAATCCAAAGCACCGTCTGGCAATAGGTCAGTCCGCCGGTGGCAGTGGGGGTAGCACCGGTTGGGTCAGGCTGGCCGGGATCGGTGTGCATTGCGCTGGCGCGTAAACGGTTCGTGTAGTCGAGCAGCCCACCAGCAACGTCAGCAGGAACAGGCAGATCACAGGTTTTGTCACGACGTAAAATCTCCCGGTATTCGATTACCGTCTTTTCCGCACCGGCATCAATCAGTGAATTGTTCCGGTCGGTGTAGTCGGCGATCTGATTGAAGCGGTTCATGTTGAAAGCCTGGGTGGCAATAACTTGCCGCTGGCCATCGACTTCTTGCTCTGCCTTTTCTGCTCTGATGCGCTGTTCGCTGATCTGCCCCAGAAGCACGAAAATAATGACTCCGGACAGCAGCAGCTCAACGCCCACAAGCAACCAAGTTTTCCGTGTCATTTACCCAGCCCCCAGCATGCCAGCTCAGATTCCTGGTCACGCCGTAGAACCTGCCCGTAGCAATTATTAGAGCGGATACGACAATCGCGGCCACCGTCATAGGTCCAGCGTTTTATCTCTGCGCATGCGCCGTGCCGGTCACCAGCATTGAGCTTTCGCCAGAACGTCGATGGCAGGCATTTGCCTGGGCCAATATTCCAGGGGCAGAAAGACGCAATACCGACCTTTTGAGGCTCAGTGAGCGGTACACGAACATTTTTTTCCACCCAGGCCAAAGCCTTTTCCTGTTCTGCTTTGTCGATTTTGTCGCACTGCTGGCGCGTCAGCTGCATGCCCTTAACAACGGGCTTGCCGTCAACGGGAGTCACACCGCCGCATATCGTCCACACGCCACCAGCATCAGCGTAAGCGACCAGGCTGGTTCCTTCTTTTTCATCCTGAAACTGACTCATGAGCACCGGCGCAGTGGCGCCAGCAGCTAACAGCCCAAGCATGGCCGCGCTGAGTTTGCTTTTCGTTGATGCCATGATTAGTTGTCCTGCGGTGGAGGGGTTACATAGCCCCGCGCCAAAGCGGCCTCATAAGCTTTCGTTTGGCGGCGTTTGAAGTAGAAATTAACGAAGAAAGTCAGCAGACCAATAACGAAGCCGCCGACAACGGCAACAAGGTTCCAGTCGAGGTCATGTATCCATTTTGCTATGCCACCCCAGCAAATGAGGCCGCCGGATGTACAGTACCCCGCTATCGATGCGATTTTGTCAGGCATAGTTCTGTGCATTCCACACCTCCGGGTTCGGGGTGTTGTGTGAGGGAAAGAGAAAAGGCCGCTCGTAGGCAGCCCTTTAAAGAAGAAAACCCGCACAGTTGGCGAGTTTCTATGCTGGATAAATAATTAATCAGACAAGCACAGCAGCAGGTGTCGCCCTGTCGATAGAAATATTGATTAGCTGTTTAATTGCCGCGCACACTTCGAAGAAACCACCCGGTTTTGGTGATACCTGTAGCTGCATGGTGTCTTCACCCGACCCAATGGATGCATAAAGGAACACATGCTCATATCGAAGGGAAATGCTAACACCATGCCTGTGGCCACCGGTCATTGGGGAATCATCCAGCGTTGTTGCAATCACAAAATTCAGGCTGTAATTTTCGTCCATCTGCAAGCGAGGGAGAGGAATTGCCTCAAACTTGTTAGGCGCGGACCACGTGCCTATTTCAACATAAGGATGAACCTTCCCCTGAGAGTCGGTCCATGAGGTGGCAGGAAGATACAGTGATTCGGCATATTCTCGCAGCAAATCACCCGCGTTATCCTGCAAGCGCTCCCGTAGCTTCCACTGAGTCTCAATTAACTTCAGGTGCTTCTCTTTCAGATCATTGAATGTCGTTTCCATGCCACCCACCAGACAATTTTTATACGGAATTAGCATGATAACGCACCTCACCTTTACCCACACAGTTTTCCAGATTAAAAGGCCTGAATTAAAACAGAAAAGGCTCACCGAAGTGAGCCTTGAGATTATGACAAGCCAGTTTGTTACGTAGTTTTGTCGCTGTGCCGGGTGCCTCCCGGTGAGCCGTTGGCTGGTCAGGCCGGGCTCGCACTGTTGACTTCAGGACATTACTGTTGACCATTTCGCCCCGCCGCACAGGGGGATTCACTGCGACGCAATAACCATATTCTTTATACTGTTACTGCCACAATACAGAGAAGATAAATTCGTGTTCACTATCAAGAAAAAAAGCCCGCAAAGTTAAGGCTGCGGGCATAAGTCATACATTGTACTGGAAAGCGCAGTCCTGACGCGCAACCGTGCAGGACACTTTAAATTATGGATACAGACCCGATAATTACCAGTCGTTATGTTAATTAATTGTTATCCACATCACGCATTCGGCTGAACACTAACCCCACGCTTCGAACTTGCCCGCACAAAGTGTTTTGGGGCCAGTGCTCATGCGAATGCGTTCTCCAGTCATCTAAGATTTATCATCCAGGGCAAAAAATGGGAAGTCTGCACGGAATTGCATCAATATTCTCTCGTACATCATCAGCCCGGCCATGAATGAAAGAATAAGTAACAGAGCAATCAACCATTTGCGCAATTATCCACTCCAGTCAGCAGCCTCTTCGTAGTAATGCGTGTCACGGAGAGTAGTTAGCTGTGAGTATAGATAATAATATATTATGCAACCACCAATTAAACACCCACCTATCACCGCAATCATCAGCATTTTTTTCAAGGTCATTATCTCGCTCGCATTTTTCTATAAAATGAAGCGTAGGTGGTTTTACATAAACGCCACATCAATTTGCATTAGAGAATAAAAATTATCTATGCGGGCATTCGGCTGAGCACTGTAATTCAGCGACAGGCCTGATACGGAGATATCAGTTAACCACTCAGTGCTCATGCGAATGCCTTAAAAAAAGCCCGGCCATTTCTGCACCGGGTCGCAAAGGGGACTTATTTTGTCACGCTATTTTTATGTGCCATTCAGTCTCATCGCAGACCTGATGGCTGTTATCCGGACCGGCCAGCAGGAATTTAACCTGCATCATCAGCTCAATCTTAGAGGTGGAAAGCTGAGGTAATAGTCATTATATGATGACCGTAGGGTGCGTGATGCCGGGTGCCTCCCGGTGAACCAGGAAAGTCAGCACCGGGTTCGCTCTGCTACACAACAAGGTATTCATGTAATAAACACACTGCATCTGACTTAGCCCCTCCGCACAGGGGGATTCATCACGCATTGAAATCTGACCCGCCAACGAGGACTGGACCCTCATACCCTCAGCTTACTATCCCGATGAGCTAGTGGCGGTTGGTGCACTGTGCTGGAGTCGAACCAGCGGCCTTTGCCTCCGGAGGGCAACGCTCTGTCCGGCTGAGCTAACAGTGCCAAAAAACTGGCATATTACTGTGGGCTGGCAGGTGCCAAACATTCATTGTCAATCGGGTAGGAGTCCAAGGAAGATTGATTCAATGAATGCTTTTTAGTCGCTTTAATCACCGCATGTAAACCAAAGCAATCTGGCACCTGCTGCCCGTGAGTAAGTATCGCCCTGTGGCCAACTACAGGCAAACGTAAAAACCTTGTGCTTTTTCAAGGTTTTTCGAATCTGCAAAACAGGCTTTGTCTGAAACGACAAAGCCCCACCATTGCTGGCGAGGCTTCGAAGGTTAATTACTTGTGGACATGACTTCCCATAATTTGAAGCTTACACGCCAGAGTTATGCAAAGTCAAGCCCCGCGCTTCGATTATGGTCACATTTGTTGCGAACTAGTCATTTTGCGTCGCTTTCTGGAACGCAATATCCGCTTTCTTCTCTTCGGTTAAGCACTTCTTCACCAGCCCTTCATAAAATCGCTTCCAGTTCCGTGACCAGGAAGACTGGTGCAGGTCCGGCAGACGTTTCAGTATTGCCCGGTGAACGGTGGCAGACGATACCGCACTGTAACCATTCCCCGAGCAACGCTCGCAGGTTTTAAACACCGGTGCGCCATGCTCTTTTGTCGCTTTGCGATCCAGCACCTCACCTTTCCCGCCGCAGCGACAGCGAGCGCTAATTTTCCCCTTCCCTCCGCATACATCACACTGAGCCGGGACTATTTCGGTTACTTCCTGCCAGCACTCCCAGTCAGAAGGACGAACGGCGCGGGAACGGCTGGCCCAGTATGGCGCTTTACCCCAAGGGTAAGTCACCTTTCTGGCTTGCTGCGTTCGGGTGGTTCTGCCTGTGCCGCTGCAGGTGATGCAGGTGCCACTACTTGCCGCTGAGCGAGAGTATTCAGCGAAAGCAAATTGGGCCAGTACCATCATGCACCAACCGAAATCTGCACCAGCAGTTTTTCGCAAGTTCGCTGGTGCGGTTTCCATCGCATAGCCATAGAGCGCCTGCGTAGCCTGCTGTTCATCCGATTTGCTTACACCTGCTTTTCCCATGTATGCAGCCAGACCGAAGCGGGCACGGCTACTGGTAGAGCCCAGAGCGGCCATGATATCTGTGCCGGTGATCCGGTCCGGTGAGGTGGATTTAGCCGAATCTGTGTAAGCCAGCCCCTGCGGGCTGAAGTGCTTCAGGGATGCTTCAAGTTTCATTCTGGGTACCTTTCGCGTGACCGGACACATTTATTATCCCACTTAACGCAATAAACGGCCAGGTCATTGCACATGATGAAACATCACTTTGCTTCATGCTTTCCAATAAGATTGAGGTACACTTCATCGCTGTCTGCATCCATACAGCCCTGATGCCGTTCGCTTTTGAGATACCACTTCAATACCTCGAAGGCTTCATCCCGGCTTACCGGCCTGATTGTCTCCAGCTTTTTATCAAGCCAGTTTTGCCTTTCACTGACCGGCCCCTCGCCGTCATCATAGGCATCCGGGTTTATTTCTTTTCTGGCAGCGCTCCTCATACGATAAACCCAGTCCCAGTACTGGAATTCCCGCACAACATCAGACAGGGTATAGGGTTCAGGCAGGACATCCGCCATGGCTTCAAACGCTTTGTCCGTCCTTAAATCGTACATGTCCAGTAGACGGGTCCCGCCGATACTTCCCCGTAGCTTTTCCTCTTCCGTCCAGCCGTAATTGTCGTCGTAAATCCACCCCAGCGCATCCTCCAGCATCTGCTCTGGTGGTGTAAGCTTGTGATAAATCTCCTCATAGCTTCCAAACACACCGCGAACCTCTGCCGCGCGGGCGGCCTGCTCTCTCGCGTTTTTGATGTAGTGTTGCGGGTCATCCATCATCATCGTGCCAAAGACGATGCTGAAGCTATTAACCCCGTTTTCCTGCAGGTATCGGGTATAACGCGTTTGGGCGTCCTTTGGCGCTATAGTCAGCCTTTCAAGCGCCGTCTGAGCCGCCTCAAGGTGGGCGGGTTCATTAAGTTTTATTACCTCCAGAACCCACAGATAAGCGTCCGTCTGTTTGTGCCCGGTAATGGTTCGCTGCGGCGGTAGCGGCTTCACCGTCGCCAGTTCCATGCTGTATTTCGGCTCAGGTATCGTGAAGAGCACCCGGTGTTCAGGGTTATCGCGAAACTGCCCCGAACGACGGCACAAACTTTTCACCGTATTGATGTTGACCCCGGTTGCCCGGGAAATGGTTTTGTATCCCATGCCTTCACGTTTAAGGCGAAGGATGCTTTCTTTTTCTTCAGTATTCATCTGCACACCCGGTGTTATCCATGCAAGGCGGGCGAACCCGCCTCAGGCTTCATCAGAACGGCACGTCGTCTGAAAATTCTCCAGAACCTGCCGGCGGTGGTTTTGCACCCCCGGTATTCGCTGGTTTTCTTGCGCCGCCTCTGACCGTCCGGGCGCTGATGACCGACTCCGCCACCAGGGAATATCCGCTCTGGGTGGTGCCGTCCTGCCCGGTCCATTGATTTACCTGCATGGCACCAGCGACACTTATCAGGTCCCCCTTCTGTTGACGGGCAAGCAAATCAGCCTGCTTACCAAATGCTGTGATGCCCAGCCAGAGCGTGGTTTCACCGTTATCTGATGCGCGGCACGGAAGAGGCACCGCCATTCGGGAATACGCCATACTGGTTCCATTGCCTGTTGTTTTGGTCTGCACATCCGCCACCAGGCGGCCATGCGCTGCAAGTTGCGCTGTCATACTGTCTCTCCTGTGCCATTACTCTTCATCGTCATCAACCGCCATGCTGAGCACGACGAAGCGATGTTGCTTGCCGTTATGCCTGAGTGTCTTTTTGGTGAGTCCTTTGTCGGGTTTATCCAGCATGCCCGCCTCGGCCAGCACCTGGGCAAAGGCGACATAGTTTGCACCTGCAGCGATTTCATCCCGGAAAACTGACGGCCAGGTATGAAACGCCACGGTATCGTTTATCTGGCTGGTGACACGGTACCCAGCCAAATCCTTTATTGGCAGGTCGCGAGGATCGGAATCGGGGTAAGGGAGATAACGGCTGAATCCGAACTTCTGAAGAAACGCCTCCGCCTGCTCAACCCACGCTTTGGCCTCCCGGTTACCAAGACCAAATTCACCTACCCAGGCATTGAAACTGTGCTGGAGCGCATCCCGTATTTCCGTCTCATTCCATCCGGTCAGGAAAGAAGTAAGCCGCAGCGCAGCCTCCAGAATGGCGAAACGGGAACCTACCCGGCGAACCTGTTCACTGGCTTCTGATGGCAGTAATGCCGCCCAACGGCGTTCTGCATCACGCACCGCGCCCGTTGCTTTTCTCCGGTGTCCACACAACCATTTGACCCATTCTCTGCCTGCGGCACCGTAATGGTTCTGATAGGCATCCTTCATCGCATCAGCGTGAGCTTTGCCATCCTTTTTGCCGTGAAAGACCGTCGCGCGAGTGATGGGAACATTAAGCAGGCGCACCAGTTGTCCGGCATTAATCTTGCCGCCGTCAGCGCGAATGTAACTTTCAAGGTCAATTTCGCCGGTGCTGAAGGCCATGGCTCGCCAGCGTTTCAGATCCCGGTTGCCGCCCTCTTTTGCCCCCTGAATTTTTCCCACACCGTTAAACAGAGCGTATGCAGATTCCGCCACAGCACGGCGATTGCTACCCTGGCCGATTTCATCCAGGGGCATAAAGCCGTCATTATGTGCAGCAGCTTCGTTGACCAGACCCAGCGCGGTTGAATACCAGGTGAGTTTCAGGGCATCCGGACAGCCCCACACGCTGCTGGCGGCATTTGCTGTGGTCGTTTTACCTGCCGATGAGCCACCAAAGAGGTGAACCCCAAAACCATCCGCACCAGCCAGCCCAATAAGTGGAGCTGCAAACGAACAGGCAATCCCCAGCATCATAGAGGGATTACCACGTGCCAGCGCCGCGACGTTCTCACGCCAGCTTTCCAGCGTGCCTTTAACCTCATACCCTTTCGCAGTTGCAGATCGGCCATTAAACATGACGGGTTTCTGAGGTGCGCCGATAACAGAGCCATCCGGCATGATGTATGCCCCATACTGCCAACCTGTAGCACCCGCAATCGCCCACAGATCGCGATTACCACTTCTCTGCAGATGGTCAGCCAGGATCGATTTCAGCCCGTTTTTAGAGGTGACCAGCACGCCACCTTTCTTAATACGCGCCCACCCCTCACGTTCACCGATATCACACAGCGGAACCGCTTCTGAACGGGTTTCACGCGTCCCTTCCGGCGTCCAGGAAAGGATGAGGTAGCGCTCCGTCTCGTCCTCGCCAACACCCACGACCTCAATATGGGTTGACAACCAGGTTTCTTTCTCCACGATTTCCCCGGTATCTTTATCCGCTTTTGGCTCTATCCACCACAGACCACCGTGACGACTGTCTACGAACGGGCGCAGATCTTTTGTGTTCCCCGCTGAAGGCGGCTTCTCTTCCGGGGAATACAGGCTGCTATAAAATGCTTTTCGGGTAGCGTCCTCACCATGCGCCTGTCGATAATCATCCCAGTCGGCCTTTTGCTCACCAGGTGGAAGCGCCACCTCGCCTTTTGCCGCTACGGCGGCTTTTTCTGCGGCTATCCGGCCGGTGTTCTGCTTCAGCTTTCCGTGCTCATCCCGTTCCCCCGGCTCATGCCAGTCGTTGTCAGCGGCAATGATCAACCGGGCTTTGGGGTATTTTTGGCGAATCAACTGGGCAACTGGCAACAGGTTTCCGGCATCGATAGCGGCGATGGCCAATGCGTCGGGCAGCATCAGGCTGACTGAAAGCGCGGTAGCCAGCCCCTCGGCAATAACTATCGTTTCCGGCGTTTCGCCGGAATTAACCGCGTAGAACGAGCCTTTCTTCACTGTTCCGGCCACCAGCCGTTTACTGCCATCGGGTTTAATCACCTGTGCGCCTGTCGTTGCGCCAGCGCCGTTTTTCAGCACCAGCAGCAGCGAGTCATCGGACAGCAGCGGGAAGGGGCATTGAATCCCCTTCGATGTGAGGTAGGCAGACTGCCCCGGTTCAGATTTAGCCAGCAGTTTTTCCACTTTGTCGCGGATATTACATGAGGCTTCTGGCACCGGATGCTCAGCGACCCTGTGTTCAGGGAACGGGACGGACAGCACATCTGCGACCGCTCTGGCGGCAGTGGTGGCATCGCAGTTCTGCATTTTGCGCACCAGTTCCAGTCCGTCGCCCGCGCCGCACTGGTTACAGATATGGCTTCCCCGGTCATTGTCATCGAACCGGAAGCGATCTTTACCGCCGCAGGCCGGGCACGGCCCATGCATACCGGATGTGCGCGGCAGGTCAGCGCCCAGCGCCTGAAGAATCTCAGCCCAGTGCCCGGCAGCAGAAGCCGTAACATCACGAATAAAATCAATATTGCGCATTGCTACCTCCGCAATTTGCAGAAAATGGTTCACCACAACCGAAACGACTCATGAATACATCTCCAGTCCAAACGGGTTACCCACAGGGTTTTTAATGGCCGCTGATACCGCTTCTTTCATAACTTCATGAATAAAATCCACGCCGTCCGGCATTAAGCGGCTTTTATCTTTACTGAGCATCTCCGAATACGTTTCGCTGAGCAGGGTAATACCTTTATCAGCACCGTATTTCTGGATACATTGCATCTCGAAGGTGTGAATCAGGCACTTGCACACCGCGTGTTCACTCAGGGAACCAATAACCACCGGCTTACGCCCGGCGAGAATATTCAGAACCGGCAGCCCCTGATGTCGCTTTTTACAATATTCAACAAACGCCCCTGCAATATGCTTTCGATTTAATTCCAGTGAGTTTTTCGCGACTGACATAAATAAACCCTTCCCCTTATTCAGGCCGAGCGGATCCCCGGCCTGATGGCAGTTAATTTCTTTCGTGAATGGCGATGATATTCCGCCAGCGGTATTCAGCTATTTTTTGGCGGCAGTTTTACGTACCCTGAGCTCACATTCTGCGTTCTGCGCATTTTCGTTCAGCGCGCATACGATTCGGGGCAGATGCATCAGCGATTCGCCAAGGTCACGCAAATCACTCATCGCCTGACTTTCATCGTAGTCTTTGCTCGTGCTGGCCCAGAACGCCAGACTACCCATGGCGCGCATACCGGACAGAATGCCGCTGACTGCAGCATCGCAATCACGTGAAATTTCCTTCAAGGTCTCAGCCTTCAAATCCCTGAGGTTATCCAGTGAAAGATGGTGGTAGATATCAGTCATTGGTCTTCTCCTGCGCCTGCCGGGCGATATCCTCAACCACAGACATAAGTTCAAGTGAAAGCTCAGTTTCTTTATCATTGCCGGTGAGGAACTGCGCCGCCGCGGCGATGGCTTCGATTTTTACCAGGGCATCCACCGCCGCCAGATAATCAGGCTTATGCATACTCACCTCCGTACAGCCCAGTCAGATCCACACCGTGCACTGCCAGCCAAGCTTCACGGGGCCATGACTTCACAAAGCCAAACTGATTGTCCGGCACCTTATGCGGCTCCATCCCATTCTGCTCGCACCATTTTTTGAGTGGACGCCATGGGTATTCGGTATCCGTGATTTTCTTCACGGCCTTCACCGTCGCATACTTCTCGTGCTCACCCAGACGCTCGGCCAGTTGTTTCGATTTGCGCACGGCGGCAGATGCAGTTGCCATCGCAGTCGCTTCCCGGCGGCTGCCGATCTCTGCCTTGGTACGCTCAGCCTCGTCAGCGCGTTTCTCAGCCTCAAGACGCCCCTGTTCAGCGTCAATTGCCATTTGAAGGATTTCGAGACGGCTCAGATCGCCCGGAGACGATAAAGCACCTCGACGGTTGAAATAGAACTCAGTCAGGTCGTTGAAGTAGTCCCATGCCTGATCAGTTTCCAGTATCTTCGCGTGGTTGGCTGCGCCACGTTCAGTCCACAGAGTTAGCGAACGTGCTTTGGGTGAAATTTGCACACCTCTGAATGAGTTGCGCAAAATTTCAACTTCTTCGCCAGAAAGCCTGAAGTAATGCTTACCTTCAACAAAGCGTGATTTGTTACGGTTATAGTTGTTGATAATCATCTGTTCGCTGGCACCATAACCCGCAGCCATCTGCTCAGTGGTCGCCACGCGCTGCCCGCGATATTCGATGATTTGCAGGTCACGTGCTGCTACTGGTGCCAGTTCAGTTTTCTTAGTCATTGCTTTTCTCCCGCTCAAAATATGACGCCACACCGTCAGCAAAAACGCTTTTCATCACATCAAGCCCTTCTTCGCTGATTTCATCCCCGTCCAGGCAGATATTCAGCATGTGGATGACAAATGCCCTTCCCGTCAGCCCCGGATATTCCTTCTCTGCCGGGTTAACCAGGCCTTTGTGAATACAGGTTGCCGTCGAAGCTTCTTCCAGCATGACCTGAACACGCTGACCATTTTCAGCATTGACGAAGGCAACGGGTCTTCCGCTGTCTTTCATCACGTGGCGGATGTACGCCTTAGCCAGTTTCTGGCAGAGACTGTCCGTGTACTGCTTGTATGATTCAGCCATTGCACACCCCATGTTCAGGCTTAACCGTGGATACTTCGCCAGCATCTAACTCGTTGACCAGCGCCTGTGCATAATCAGAAGCAATATTAATCAGCACAGGGATGAAGCGTTTGCTGTCCTCTGCTCCACTGATAGCCAGATGATCGGCGCAGTGAAGTAAGTCGGCCAGGCGTTGAGCACGAAGAAGCGCGTTGTCCCTGGTGTGGTAGGTGAAATTACGCATGGCTCACCTCGTCAGATTCGGCAGGGCGTTGTAATAATCCAGCCCGAAGCGCCAGCTCAATGAAGGTATCGAGGGACAGCGCATCCTCATCTTCACGCAGCAGGCGTTCGCTGGTTACCACACCATTTTCGATGGTGGTCAGAACGCGGATTTTGTGGTTTTGGGGTAAGTGTGAGTTATGCATGGCGCACCTCCGGAGAGGAGATACGGGAATATTGCGGACTTCGGGTAGGGATAGTAGCCATAGTGGCAGCCTCCGATAACTGGGAATATATCCCACCACCGGAAACGCCAATTTCGCTGGTGGTGAGCTGTGCAGGGTTGGCGTAACCGGCGTTATCGGAAACCGGCGCTTCGTGAGAAGCCCCCACACAGCCCACCATAATTTGGATGTGACTGTGTTGCGACAATAAAAAAGACGCTGGCGCGTCGTGAGTCGCCGATAACATATCCGGGACGCCAATCCCGACACCTGATTTTGCAGATGCGGAAAAAGCATAAGCCCGGATACGCAGGCGACGCAAGAATAATTTATGCATTGCATACCCCCTGTGCAGGCAGACTGGCAGATGGTGAAAAATCTGATACGTCGATCGCCATCACGGCCCAGATCATTTTTGCGTCCGGGTCAGTCCAGGGGGTAACTAACTGGCGGTCAGTCCGTATTTTGGCCGCGAAGGTCAGGTTCCAGTCGGGGAAAGCTTCACGCGCTTCAGCTTCAGTTGTGGCCTGAGTGCGCAATAAGGTGGGTAAACATCTGTCATTCTCACGGGTTCCGAGAAACAGCCATGTAAATGACGGGCGAGTTTGGGTACTATGTTGATATGCCATAGTGTAAGCCTCAGTTACATTGTGGTTAGACGCCCCGGTAGTGTTCCCGCACACCGGGGCGTTGTTGCATTGATATCGTGAAACAATCTCAATGTGTTTAAACAGATTAGTGATAATGCTTAAACAAGTCAACCACTTTTGTTTAAACACTTTTCCTTTTGAAAGCTTTCCTGTAACCTTCACGATGTTTAAACAACCATGAGGGCTGAGCATGGCTAAAGGCCACATAAACAGCAAAACCATATACAAAGGGATTCGGTTCCCACACGATTTGGCTAAAAAGATCGACCAAGGCGTAGAGAAAGCGAAGAAGCAAGATCCCAGCTCGAGTTTTACAGCATGGGTATTGGATGCTTGTGAGTCTAAAATCGCCTTAAGCAATCCCAAGCAAGACGCAGACTGAACCGAAATTTTGGCTGAGTAATCCACCCAAAGGGCAGCGCCGCGAACGCTGCCTTTTTCTTTGTGAATACCGGGTGTGTGCGTAGCAATAATCATGATCGCACCTCCACCACCCCGGCGCGGGCGACAACCAGCAGCTTATCCAGATCCACCAGGCAACCGGCCATATTTTCAGCAGGCACCGATGCCAGATTGCGTCCGCCATGGCTGAGCATGATATTGTGCGCCGTCATGCCAAAGCCATTAGTGGCGCTGAGTTGAATCAGAGTGTTTTTTGCAGCAGACAGGATGTCCTGCGGTGTCATTGAAGCGAGGATATCCGGCGTGTACTGCGTTTCGGCAGCCTGGACAACATCTAAAATATCTATATTTTTCAACTTATTGTCTGAAACACTCGATTTGACCGGTTCATCAATTACTAAATTGACTTGTTTTGCTGTGTATCCCTGCACTCGCTTACCATTAACGCGGGTGCGGATTTTTCTCAAAAAACAGATGTGGTCGGCATAGACCCAGAGGTAACGACCATCGACCGCAACACGTTTAAAGGCAAATCGCTCTGTTTCAGACGCCTGGACAGCAACCTTTTTATCTATTTTGTTCAGTGAGATAGCTGAAACACTCGATAATAAACTCTTATCTTTTTTACCTGACCGATAAATCCAGAAACGCTCATATTTTCCAGTAATCTTACGAGTCTGAATTTGGCGATATCCACTCCGCCGCATGAGCAAGCCAAATTCGTGAGTAGTGCTAACAACCAGTGACAGCTCGTAAGTCGATTCACAGGACCATCCGCGATCCAGGCATGCTTCTACCAGTGATTTATGAATATCCTGGTGCAAAACCATGTAATGGTTTTCGTCTTTAGGGTTTCTGAATATGTAGTACCCATGGAACGCTTGCTGCTTGTCTTGCAGAGGGATTCTGTATGCGTGGGTTGACAGACGAGCACCGTTGCTGCGATGGGTATATTCGATCAGCGCCCCGGAACGGTGCAGGATTGCGAAACACAAATCATCTATCTTGTGTGCGTGCACGCCACGAGTCATGACATAAGTCTCTAGTGGGCGTTTGCCTTCCAGTTGGGCATGGTAGTCGTCGCTGGTGGCGTACATTCCCTCAAACCCCTCGTCGTAATCAGCCTCACGAACCGACACACCAGACTTGGCCCACACCAGCCCACTGCCGTTATGACGCAGGCCCAGATCGGTAAGCGTGTAATCCCCGTTGTTGATGGCCGTCCAGTTACCTGAAATAACCTGGCGGCGGATCTCCTGAACGTTTGGCATGGTGTTGGTCATGCTCCACCTCCCAAACTCTTAACAAGCCAGCGCTGTGCCAGTTCGGTGAGTTTTGCTTTACGCTCATCGGTGTCCGCGTCCAGATCCAGCAGAGTACAATCACGACTTTCCAGATAAGCCAGCAGCGCCAGCTGATCGGCATTCATATGGTCGCGCACCTGCTTAGCCGGAATGCCTTTCTGTCTGGCCCACACTGGCGGGTGCATTCCCAGTACCAGGCGATTCAGAAGCGTGCATTCGTTGCTGTAGGCAAAGCCGTGCTGCTTGTCTCCTGTGCGTTCGATATAGCCCTTCATCGCATCGGCCATGCTTTTGTGATCTTCGCAGGCTGCCACGCGATTCTGGCGCCAGGTGTTGAGTGCTGCCTGATGTTCTTCCGGGGCTACACGGCGCAGGCGTTCTTCGCAGTCGATGAAGTACTGGCGAGCCATCTTGCCTTGAGCGTTGCGCTCAACCATCGAAAGCTCTTTACCCATATTCAGGCTGACAATGTAATCGTGCTCGACTTGTTGGCGAGATTTTGCGCTCCCCCGTTTTGGGGTGCTCAAATCTTCAACAATTACGTAATCAACCCCTTTAACAAACCCATACTGTTTGATGCGTGCTTTCATCCAGGTGGTAAAATCGCGCCCTACAGCCAGAAACGTATGCAGCTTACGACCGCTTACAGACTGAATTTCTTTCCCTCCGATATTGCTCATGATTACAGGGATCCGCGCAGCAAAATTATTACTGGAATTATCCGTCTGGCTGGTCTTAGGGTGAGTCTGTCCCTCCCCAGCAAAGGGGCTTTCTTTAAGTTTCATTGGTTATTCTCTGTTTAAGCGGATTTGCGGCTATAAGGGTTGTTGACGTTCTCTACTGCCGGGGGATTGCGTACCCACCAGAGAACATCAGAAAGAAGCCAGGCGCAGCTGTTACGGCCAAAATGACAGCGCGGAGGGAAGCGGCCCTGCTGCTCCATCTTCCAGCGGCTGGAACGGGAAAGGCTGGTGATTTCGCTGCATTCATCTTCACGAATACGACGATCGAACTTGAAGCCATACTCCTCCAGAAGGGTTCGGCGTTGATCGGGGCTGGGTGGGGTAAATTTTGTCATTGCGCAGCATCTCCGCGACGTTTTGCCAGCCAGTGGTTAATTTCCACGGCATCAAATGCAGTAACGTTATTGGTGAGTTTAACTGGACGAGGTAATGTGCCATTTTTAACCCAGCGATCTATGGTTGGCATTGAGACACCCAACAACCCCGGAAGTCGGAAGCGGCGGATATACCCAGTAGTAGGAATGGTAGATTGTTCAGTCATGTTCCCGTAACTCCTGTTGATAGCGGTTGACGTTACGGGAACAAAGTTAGCGATTTGATAGGTGATGGATAAGGCACAGTAGTTCTACTGTACCTGTACAGTTAAGTTACTCTACCCCTTGCCGTTAGCAGCGGATCTTAAATGTTTTAGAATTACGTCTTCGTTAGTAATGGTTAGGGGTGGTATCTCATCTTTATGAGCGAGAATACAATCCCGCCACTTCTCAGGGCTTATCTCTTTGCGTTCACCCCGGCACTCATCAGGGTATTTTGAAAGCAGGCATATTGCAGATTTAAATAGCTTTTCCCTGTTCGTTGCGTGGTGCTCAGCAATGTGATTAACCTTTTTTATTTCCTGCATCAAATCAGTATTGGAGGAAATTCCACGTCGAGCACTATCTGGGAGCTCGCTGTAATCACCATTATATTTTAGCAATTCTCTTACTTGGTCCGATGTTATCCATAAGTCATTTTCAGTTATTTCGATTTCTGGATATTTCTCTTCATAATTTTCGTCATCTTCTTCGCTATCGCAAATATCATCATGATTTAGCGATAAAGGAATTAAACATAGAGCGGGTGTGCTTTCGTCAGTACGATAAAGCCCCAAAGACCCCCATAAAAGAGAAGATTTCCCATAGTTCAATACCGAGTTTATTACTGGCAGTTGGGGAACCCATAAGCCGAAGGCTCTGCCTTGATGGCTTTGTGATTTTTCACTAGAAGTACTCCCGTCAGCTAGCTGAGACTGATAGAACCACGGATGGAAAATGGTGTCATCGTTTTCTTCATCGTAAGAAACTCGGTCAATAGCGAATGATGTATATTTTGATATATTGTGAGCAAATGCTAGAGCGCTATTGTTAGTACTTAAAGATAAATACCAATCGCTAAGTTCATTTGCATTACCTTCAATCCATAGGACTGATTTTAATCCATCCAACCTAACGCATAGGGTTATTTTCTCAGATACAGCAAGGCTTAGTAAATCATCAGTACTAACACCTAAAAAATCAGCAGCCCTTTTTATGCGGCAAAATGAAAATGGTATTTTTGTAGTGTCAGACATATGCCACCTTTAAGCATTTTACCTTAAAAAATGAATGAGCCAGGCTGTAAGGTTTCCCGCTTTTCACCCCATCGAGCTAGGCTCAATCTGTTCCTATGATAGCTTATGCGCTTTCTTGATTGGAGTCACGATGTAATCCTTGCTGGAGTTGTTAGCGAGCAACTCTAAGTGGTCATACCATTTATTCAGTGCATCCAGTTTTTCAGGCAAATACAGGCTACGGTTGTAAATCGCCATAACGCCCGGCATCGAATGCCCCAGCAGTTGCTCAACAACATGCGGAGCGATACCCATATTGTTCATATGCGTTGCGAGCGTTCGTCGTAGATCGTGCAACGTCCAGGGCTCAGAATGTTCCAGTTTTTTATAAATGCTACGCCCCCACTGGCTAACGGCTTCGCTTTTCTTTACCGTGCCAAGCAGATATCCGGAAGATTTTGTCTCGTCATGCAACTTCTCAATGAATGGGCGCATGTCATCAGGAACAGGCCGAACAATTTTTTCACCGCCCTTACTGTGTTCTTTTGGAACAGTCCAGATCCATTCCTCCATGTCCCATTCGCGCCATTCGGATAACCTGGCTTCCTGGGTTCGGCATCCAAACACAGCGACAATTTTTAGCAAGTTTGTATAGTAAGGCATTAAGTGCTCGCCAGAGGTAATGGCATTCCACAAATCACCAACCTCTTTATCGGTCAGAACTCGGTCTTTTTTTGCCTGTTTTTTACCAACGTCAGGTATGGCGAGATCTTCAAGAGCGTTGCTTATCGCGTACCGACGAACCCGACAGAACTTTAACGCCTGCTTGCACATCTGGAAAACATAACCAGCGGCCACTGGCGTTTTACGCTTCATTCTGTCGAAGCATTCCAGCCAATAGCGGGTTTCACAGTCTGAAAGAGCCATTTGCCCTATATACGGATAAATATGCTTCTCCAGCTGAACCTTATGCCTCCCTACGTTTGCTCGGTTATCTTCGGCATACTCTTTTATCCAGTACTCGAGAGCTTCACGCACAGTAACCGGCTTAAGCGTTTCACTTCTGGTCAGTTGAAGCTGATGTTTTGGATCCTTGCCTTCAGCCAGCCAGGCACGACACTGATCCCGTAGACCACGGGCCTGCTTTATTGTCACATCTGGGTATTTGCCAAGAGTCAATCTCGTTGGCTCACTATCTCGCCCACCGATCCTATACCGGAAGAACCAACTGATAGCACCGGTTTTAGTTATACGAACCATCAGCCCGCCACCATCAGACAGCTTGACCTCTTTGTCAGAACTTCCACCCAGCAACGACCTCAACTTCCTGTCTGTTAGCTTATTCAGCCCCTGCGCCATACCTACCCACCGCTATTTAGAATACCAGACACAGTACAGGTCGGTTTTTTACGTGCAAAGTCGGTTCATGGTAGGTTCATTATTTATACTTAACTTATTGATAAGTACATATACATATATAAAAAACCGACCAAACCGACCGAACCTACCTGTTTTTCTCGCACATGAGAGACACTTAATAAGAATATATATAGCCCAAGACCATCCAGCACAGATCCGCAATCTGGCTGGCTACGTGCCCCACCATGTGCCCCACATTTCTTTGCATAGCAGCATAAACAACAAAAAACACTGGAACAATACACAGTATGAGAATTAACATATCAATATGATTTTAAAAAGAATATGGATAACACGGCAGAACATGAAAACACTAAATTGAACAATACGGCATGAACTGATACTAATCAGTTAGTGTTGTGAAAAGGCGCGACTCGGCATGGGAAAGCGCCTTTTCTCTTTTCTGCCCCCGAATCTGACGTTTTTCCTCATCATTCATCGCTGCATCGCCCTTTCCTTCACTTTGTTTACACTTCACACGCTTTGCAATTATTCCCCGATCCTGTGGTCTGAGTCGCAGTGGTAAAATAGCCACATTCACACCGGTGCAGCATCCGTGAAAGCTTCGTACCTTTATGGGCACCTACGAGAGCAATCCCTGTTCCGGCGTTTGGTAAAACCGAGGTTCAAAATGACTAAATTCATCGCCGTCGCATTGCTCACTACTTTTCTGGCTGGCTGCGCGACCGATTCTCCTTGCGTACCGGTCTACGACGACCAGGGGCGCCTGGTGCACACCAATACCTGTATGAAAGGCACCACCCAGGATAACTGGGAAACCGCTGGCGCGATTGCCGCCGGTACAGCTGCCGTGGCAGGCGTAGCCCTGGGTATCGTAGCACTCACCAAATAAGTCCCCCCTCTACTAAAGCGCGAGGCTCTCGCGCTTTTTTGTTTCTTCTTCCTGCAACACCTGAATCATTTTGCTCTGAAATGCGCCGTTTGTTGCAGGCCTGCACTATTTCGGCGCATTTTTTTGCCCATATCTTCACTGCTGTCTGCCTTCTTCTTCATAAGACGCCCCCGCAAAAACCTGGCATCCCCTTTGCTTTAAAGACTATGACTCGGGCATTTGCCACGAATACGGATCTGGCGCCTCTCGGATGCCATTTCGCCAATAACGATAATTTTGCCACTCAGGATGCATTTATGAAGAAGATGATGATCGCCACTCTGGTCGCTACCGGTACTCTGTTTGCGATGGCTAATCAGGCTCATGCAGGCACCACGCTGGATGCCGTCAAAAAGAAGGGCTTCGTGCAATGTGGGATCAGCGATGGTCTGCCGGGCTTTTCTTACGCTGACGGCAGCGGCAAGTTTACCGGTATCGACGTGGATGTTTGCCGTGGTGTTGCAGCGGCTGTCTTCGGCGATGCTTCCAAAGTCAAATACACTCCGCTGACCGCAAAAGAGCGCTTCACGGCGCTGCAGTCCGGCGAGGTAGATATCCTTTCCCGTAACACCACCTGGACTTCCTCCCGCGATGCGGGCATGGGGATGGTGTTCACCGGCGTGACCTATTACGACGGCATCGGCTTCCTTACCCACAATAAAGCGGGCCTGAAAAGCGCTAAAGAGCTCGACAGTGCCACAGTTTGTATTCAGGCAGGGACCGACACCGAGCTGAACGTCGCCGACTACTTCAAAGCCAACAAGATGAAGTACACGCCGGTCACCTTTGACCGCTCAGATGAATCAGCCAAAGCACTGGAGTCTGGACGCTGCGATACCCTGGCTTCGGATCAGTCTCAGCTCTACGCCCTGCGCATCAAGCTTAGCAACCCGGCCGAGTGGCTCGTGCTGCCAGAAGTCATCTCTAAAGAACCCCTGGGGCCTGTTGTACGCCGCGGGGACGATGACTGGTTCTCCATCGTGCGCTGGACGCTGTTCGCCATGCTGAATGCTGAAGAGATGGGCATTAACTCTAAAAACGTCGACCAGATGGCTGCCAACCCAACCACGCCGGATATGGCGCACCTGTTAGGGAAAGAAGGTGATTTCGGCAAAGACCTGAAGCTGGATAACAAGTGGGCCTACAACATCGTTAAGCAGGTCGGCAACTACGCAGAGATTTTCGAGAGCAACGTCGGCGCCCAAAGCCCGCTGAAAATCAAACGCGGCCAGAATAACCTGTGGAACAACGGCGGGATCCAGTACGCCCCACCAGTTCGCTAAGCGAAAGACCAGAACAGGGCACTGCCCATTGCGGTGCCCCAGATTTATGTTCCTGTTACTGAGGTTTGCTTATGCGTCATCACCGCCCAGTCGTGAAGGCCGACTTATCTTTTTCTAATCCCTCGGTTCGCGCCTGGCTGTATCAAATCGTCGCCATCACCTTTGTTATTGGCGTGGCGGTTTATTTGATTCACAACACCATTACCAACCTGGACAGCCGCGGTATTACCTCCGGTTTTGCCTTTCTCGATCGCGCCGCCGGGTTTGGCATCGTCCAGCATCTGATTGATTACGATCAGGGAGATACCTACGGCAAAGTCTTTGTTGTTGGGCTGTTGAATACCCTGCTGGTGTCTGTCTTGTGCATTGTATTCGCTACGTTTATCGGCTTCTTTGTCGGCCTTGCACGACTCTCTGATAACTGGCTGGTGCGTAAACTCTCTACCTTTTATATAGAGACGTTTCGCAACATCCCCCCACTGCTGCAAATTTTCTTCTGGTACTTTGCCGTCCTCCGTAATCTGCCGGGCCCACGCCAGGCTTTGGATGCCTTCGGCCTGATGTATTTGAGTAATCGTGGCCTGTCTCTTCCGGCTCCGATTATGGGGGAAGGCCTGCTGGCATTTGCGGTTGCCATTCTGTGTGCGCTGGTCGTCTCTGCAGGCCTGTATCGCTATAACAAAATGCACCAAATGAGAACCGGGCAGATTCGTCGTACCTGGCCCGCGATGATCGTCTTGATCGTTGCGCTCCCGCTGCTGGCGCATTTGATCTTCGGGGCAGCCCTTCATTGGGATATCCCAGCTCTGCACGGCTTCAACTTCAGCGGTGGGATTGTCCTTATCCCTGAGCTTGCCGCTTTAACGCTGGCGCTGTCGGTTTACACCTCGGTCTTTATCGCGGAAATTATTCGCTCAGGTATTCAGTCCGTCCCCTTTGGCCAGCATGAAGCGGCTTTGTCCCTGGGTCTGCCTAAGCAGGTCACGCTGCGCCAGGTGATTGTGCCCCAGGCGCTGAGAGTCATCATTCCGCCTTTGACCAGCCAGTACCTGAACATCGTCAAAAACTCTTCCCTGGCAGCGGCCATTGGTTATCCGGATATGGTGTCTTTGTTTGCCGGCAGCGTGCTGAATCAGACGGGCCAGGCAATAGAAACCATCGCTATCACGATGTCCGTTTATTTGCTTATCAGCCTGGTTATTTCGCTGCTGATGAACGTCTATAACCGCCGCATTGCCCTGGTCGAGCGTTAAGGAATGTCGATGACTAAAGTTTTAACGGCGCACAGCGCCCGCCCGGCAGGCAGCCACCCGGCGCGAATCTGGCGCTGGATGCGTAAAAATCTCTTCTCCAGCTGGCTGAATACCCTGCTCACACTGCTTTGTCTTGGGCTGATATGGACACTTATCCCTCCGCTTCTCGACTGGGCTGTTTTCCAGGCGAACTGGGTAGGTGAGACAAGAGCCGACTGTACTCGGGGAGGGGCATGTTGGGTCTTTATCCACGACCGCTTCGGGCAGTTTATGTATGGACTTTACCCTCACGAATTGCGCTGGCGAATCAACCTTGCACTGATCATTGGGCTACTTTCCGTAGCCGCAATGTTCTGGAAGTCGCTTCCTCACCGTGGTCGCTATATCGCCGCCTGGGCCGTGACCTATCCGATTCTTGTTTGGGTGTTGATGTACGGTGGTTTCCTGGGGCTGGAACGCGTGGAGACTCGTCTCTGGGGCGGATTAACGCTCACGCTGATCATTGCTTCTGTCGGCATCGCAGGCGCGCTACCGCTGGGTATTGTGTTGGCACTTGGAAGGCGCTCACGCATGCCGGTAGTGCGAATGCTCTCGATAATGTTTATCGAATTTTGGCGTGGCGTACCGCTTATCACGGTGCTGTTCATGTCTTCCGTGATGCTGCCGCTGTTTCTGCCGGAGGGCACCACCATCGATAAACTGATTCGGGCATTAGTTGGGGTGATTTTGTTCCAGTCAGCCTATGTGGCTGAGGTGGTTCGTGGCGGACTGCAGGCTCTGCCCAAAGGGCAATATGAGGCCGCAGAGTCATTGGCGCTTGGTTACTGGAAAACGCAAGGGTTGGTGATTTTACCTCAGGCCCTGAAGTTGGTGATCCCAGGCCTGGTGAACACGATTATTGCGCTGTTTAAAGATACCAGTCTGGTGATCATCATCGGCCTGTTCGATCTGTTCAGTAGCGTTCAGCAAGCCACTGTCGATCCGGCCTGGCTGGGGATGTCGACAGAAGGCTATGTCTTTGCCGCTATCGTCTATTGGATTTTCTGTTTCAGTATGTCGCGCTACAGCCAGCACCTGGAAAAGCGCTTCCACACCGGCCGTACGCCGCACTAAGGATTATCATGAGTAAAATGACATTGCAGGCTGCCGATACGATGATCACGTTGGAAAATGTGAACAAATGGTACGGACAATTCCATGTTTTAAAAGATATTAATCTTAATGTGAAGCAAGGCGAGCGTATCGTACTGTGTGGGCCATCAGGCTCCGGGAAATCAACGACTATTCGCTGTATTAACCATCTTGAAGAGCATCAGCAGGGGCGTATTGTCGTTGACGGCACAGAGTTGAATGACGATCTCCGCAATATAGAAAAAGTACGTACCGAAGTCGGCATGGTCTTCCAGCACTTTAACCTGTTCCCACATTTAACGGTCCTGCAGAACTGCACCCTGGCTCCGATTTGGGTGCGTAAGATGCCCAAGAAAGAAGCCGAAACAATGGCGATGCATTATCTCGAACGAGTGCGAATCGCTGAACATGCGCATAAATTTCCGGGGCAAATATCCGGTGGCCAGCAGCAGCGTGTGGCCATTGCCCGCTCGCTATGCATGAAGCCTAAAATCATGCTCTTCGATGAACCAACGTCTGCGCTTGACCCAGAAATGGTGAAGGAAGTGCTGGATACCATGATTGGCCTGGCTGAATCCGGGATGACAATGCTGTGCGTGACTCACGAAATGGGGTTTGCGCGTACTGTTGCCGACAGGGTTATCTTTATGGATCGCGGAGAGATCGTAGAACAGGCACCGCCTGAGGAGTTTTTTGCCCATCCGAAATCGGAAAGAACGCGAGCTTTCTTGTCTCAGGTTATCCATTAAACGACAAAGGCCGCCGACGCGGCCTTTTTTATGCTGTTTTACAGATGTAAGAAAACAAAAAGGCCACCTGCTAAGGTGGCCTTGATGCTTTATTTGATGCCTGACAGTTCCCTACTCTCGCATGGGGAGACCCCACACTACCATCGGCGCTACGGCGTTTCACTTCTGAGTTCGGCATGGGGTCAGGTGGGACCACCGCGCTACGGCCGTCAGGCAAATTCTTTTCTACGTGCCGAACTTTAACCTAAAAAGTGGTGCTGATACCCAGAGTCGAACTGGGGACCTCACCCTTACCAAGGGTGCGCTCTACCAACTGAGCCATATCAGCACGCTTAATTTGATGCCTGGCAGTTGATGAACTTTCGTTCACCCTACGGGCCGCTGCTTCGCAGCGTTCAGACTCACCTTTCGGTTCGTCAGTCCTACTCTCTGAGAGTAGTGAACTGCCTCATATTACTACCATTACTGCTTAATTTGATGCCTGGCAGTTCCCTACTCTCGCATGGGGAGACCCCACACTACCATCGGCGCTACGGCGTTTCACTTCTGAGTTCGGCATGGGGTCAG
>NZ_FXAS01000041.1:0-29788 GCF_900177785.1 Cedecea sp. NFIX57
GAGATGGTAATGCCAGGCGACAACATCAAAATGGTTGTTACCCTGATCCACCCAATCGCGATGGACGACGGTCTGCGTTTCGCAATCCGTGAAGGCGGCCGTACCGTTGGTGCTGGTGTTGTTGCTAAAGTTATCGCTTAATCGCTGATAACATTTGACGCAATGCACAAGAAGAGGGCATCATTTGATGCCCTTTTTGTACGCTTT
This sequence comes from Cedecea sp. NFIX57, assembly GCF_900177785.1. Taxonomy (NCBI): domain Bacteria; kingdom Pseudomonadati; phylum Pseudomonadota; class Gammaproteobacteria; order Enterobacterales; family Enterobacteriaceae; genus Cedecea; species Cedecea sp. NFIX57. Next base: position 208 of record NZ_FXAS01000041.1, read on the forward strand.
CGAACCAGAACCTGGCTCATCAGTGATTTTTTACCGATAATCATTGCTGAGACAGGCTCTGAAGATGGCGTTTATGCCGGGTAGTGTCTGAAAAGAGCGATTCGGTTTGGTTGCCTCGCCTGCGCGGGGCAAAAATGTTTGTCTGATTTATTGTGACAGGTTGGTTTATGAGTGCGAATACCGAAGCTCAAGGGAGCGGGCGTGGCCTCGAAGCGATGAAGTGGCTGGCAGTAGTCGTTTTGCTGCTCGTGGCAATCGTGGGCAACTACATTTATCGTGATATCACTCTGCCGCTCCGTGCACTGGCTGTGGTCATTCTGATTGCAGCGGCAGGTGGTGTTGCACTGCTGACGGTTAAAGGCAAAGCGACCGTAGCCTTTGCTCGCGAAGCGAGAACTGAAGTACGCAAGGTGATTTGGCCTACTCGCCAGGAAACTCTGCACACCACTTTAATCGTGGCCGCGGTTACCGCTGTGATGTCACTGATTCTGTGGGGGCTGGATGGTATTCTGGTCCGCCTGGTATCTTTTATTACTGGCCTGAGGTTCTGAGATGTCTGAAGCCCCTAAAAAGCGTTGGTACGTCGTTCAGGCGTTTTCCGGTTTTGAAGGTCGTGTAGCTACGTCGCTGCGCGAACACATCAAACTCCACAATATGGAAGAGCTGTTCGGCGAAGTTATGGTTCCAACCGAAGAGGTTGTTGAAATCCGTGGCGGCCAACGTCGTAAAAGCGAACGTAAATTCTTCCCTGGCTATGTTCTGGTCCAGATGGTGATGAACGACGCAAGCTGGCACCTGGTACGTAGCGTTCCGCGTGTAATGGGTTTCATCGGCGGGACTTCCGATCGTCCAGCGCCAATCAGCGATAAAGAAGTTGATGCGATCATGAACCGCCTGCAGCAGGTTGGTGATAAGCCGCGTCCGAAAACGTTGTTTGAACCAGGTGAAATGGTCCGTGTTAGCGATGGTCCGTTTGCTGACTTCAATGGTGTCGTGGAAGAAGTGGATTACGAGAAGAGCCGTCTGAAGGTTTCCGTTTCTATCTTTGGCCGTGCAACACCGGTTGAACTGGATTTTGCTCAGGTGGAAAAAGCCTGATAATTTGATCGTTTAAGCAGCGATTATTCATTGCACAGGGCGCGAAATTGGCATACAATTCCGCGCCTTTTGTTTTTATGTGTCCAATACACATAAGACGTTTATTCACGGGGAGCCTTCTTGAGGCGCTATTACCCAATCAGAGGATTTTAGAATGGCTAAGAAAGTACAAGCCTACGTCAAGCTGCAGGTTGCAGCTGGTATGGCGAACCCAAGTCCACCAGTTGGTCCAGCTCTGGGTCAGCAGGGTGTGAACATCATGGAATTCTGTAAAGCGTTCAACGCAAAAACTGAATCCCTGGAAAAAGGTCTGCCAATTCCGGTTGTTATTACCGTTTACGCTGACCGTTCTTTCACTTTCGTTACCAAAACCCCTCCAGCAGCAGTTCTGCTGAAGAAAGCGGCTGGTATCAAGTCTGGTTCCGGTAAGCCGAACAAAGACAAAGTGGGTAAAGTTTCCCGCGCTCAGCTGCAGGAAATCGCGCAGACCAAAGCTGCCGACATGACTGGTTCCGACATTGAAGCGATGACTCGCTCCATTGAAGGTACTGCACGTTCCATGGGCCTGGTAGTGGAGGACTAAGAAATGGCTAAACTGACCAAGCGCATGTCCGTGATCCGTGACAAAGTTGATGCTACCAAACAGTACGACATCAACGAAGCTATCGCTCTGCTGAAAGAACTTGCTACCGCTAAGTTCGTTGAAAGCGTTGACGTTGCTGTTAACCTGGGCATCGATGCTCGTAAATCTGACCAGAACGTTCGTGGTGCAACTGTACTGCCACACGGTACTGGCCGTTCCGTTCGCGTAGCCGTATTTGCTCAGGGTCCTAACGCTGAAGCAGCTAAAGCTGCTGGCGCAGAGCTGGTAGGTATGGAAGATCTGGCTGACCAGATCAAGAAAGGCGAAATGAACTTCGACGTTGTTATCGCATCTCCAGATGCAATGCGCGTTGTTGGCCAGCTGGGCCAGGTTCTGGGCCCACGCGGCCTGATGCCAAACCCGAAAGTTGGTACCGTAACGCCTAACGTTGCTGAAGCAGTTAAAAATGCTAAAGCAGGTCAGGTTCGTTACCGTAACGACAAAAACGGCATCATCCACACCACCATCGGTAAAGTGGACTTTGACGCTGACAAACTGAAAGAAAACCTGGAATCTCTGCTGGTTGCGCTGAAAAAAGCAAAACCATCTCAGGCTAAAGGCGTGTACATCAAGAAAGTTAGCATCTCCACCACCATGGGTGCAGGTGTTGCGGTAGACCAGGCTGGTCTGAACGCAGCGGCGAACTAATAATCGCCTTTACGCGGGCGAAAGATTAGTCTAATATCTTACGCCCGTTGTTCTGTTTATGCAGAACACAAAGAATTTTCGGTTGGAGCCTGGCCTTATCCAGGCCTCCGTCCAAGACCGCAGGTGTTTCGCAAGAAACTTAATTCCCTGCGTAGACGGTGACAGAACCTGAAGAATATTTTAGATAGTCTTTAGCTTGTTTCTGCTCACCGTATGTAGACGCGTTTTTCCATTGTGGTTAAGCGCGAAGTGAGTTCCGGGACTTCTGTCCCGGCTAAAACCCAGGAGCAAAAGCTAATGGCTTTAAATCTTCAAGACAAACAAGCGATTGTTGCTGAAGTCAGCGAAGTAGCCAAAGGCGCGCTGTCTGCAGTAGTTGCGGATTCCCGTGGCGTTACTGTTGACAAAATGACCGAACTGCGTAAAGCAGGTCGCGAAGCCGGCGTTTACATGCGTGTTGTTCGTAACACCTTGCTGCGCCGTGTTGTTGAAGGTACTCAGTTCGAGTGCCTGAAAGACGCGTTCGTTGGTCCGACCCTGATTGCATACTCTATGGAACACCCGGGCGCTGCTGCTCGTCTGTTCAAAGAGTTCGCTAAAGCGAATGCAAAATTTGAGGTCAAAGCCGCTGCCTTTGAAGGTGAGCTGATCCCGGCGTCCCAAATCGACCGCCTGGCAACTCTGCCGACCTACGAAGAAGCAATTGCACGCCTGATGGCAACCATGAAAGAAGCTTCGGCTGGCAAACTGGTTCGTACTCTGGCTGCTGTACGCGATGCAAAAGAAGCTGCTTAATCGCAGTTTTCTTTATCAAGTATTCGCTTACGTATAAACTTATTCTGATATTCAGGAACAATTTAAATGTCTATCACTAAAGATCAAATCATTGAAGCAGTATCCGCTATGTCCGTAATGGACGTTGTAGAACTGATCTCTGCAATGGAAGAAAAATTCGGTGTTTCTGCTGCTGCTGCTGTAGCTGTTGCTGCTGGCCCAGCTGAAGCTGCTGAAGAGAAAACTGAGTTCGACGTTATTCTGAAAGCTGCTGGCGCTAACAAAGTTGCCGTAATCAAAGCAGTTCGTGGCGCAACTGGCCTGGGTCTGAAAGAAGCTAAAGACCTGGTTGAGTCTGCACCAGCTGCGCTGAAAGAAGGCGTGAGCAAAGACGACGCTGAAGCTCTGAAAAAATCTCTGGAAGAAGCTGGCGCTGAAGTTGAAGTTAAATAAGCCAACCCTTCCGGTTGCAGCCTAAGTAATTAGGCTGATGGCTGGTGACTTTTTAGTCACCAGCCTTTTTGCGCTGTAGGGTACCAGTAGCGTTTCACACTGTTTGACTGCTGGTTTCCATTCAATGCATGTCTCTATCGACGCCTTAATATACTGCGACTTTCTACGCCGGGAGTTCCGGGGTAAAGCGCAATGAAATGGTTTAAGAGTGATAGAAACAGGTATTGCGGGAAGTGTTCCACTTTCCGGTCCACAAAATAGTGTTGCATAAACTGCCCCTTTCGACGGGCAGATGGGTCGACTTGTCAGCGAGCTGAGGAACCCTAATGGTTTACTCCTATACCGAGAAAAAACGTATTCGTAAGGATTTTGGAAAGCGTCCACAAGTACTGGACATTCCTTATCTCCTTTCTATCCAGCTTGACTCGTTCCAGAAGTTTATCGAGCAAGATCCCGAAGGACAGTACGGCCTGGAAGCTGCTTTCCGCTCCGTATTCCCGATCGCAAGCTACAGCGGCAACTCCGAGCTGCAGTATGTGAGCTATCGCCTGGGCGAACCTGTATTTGACGTTAAAGAATGTCAAATCCGTGGCGTGACGTATTCTGCTCCGCTGCGTGTGAAACTGCGTCTGGTGATCTACGAGCGCGAAGCGCCGGAAGGCACCGTTAAAGACATCAAAGAACAAGAAGTGTACATGGGCGAGATTCCGCTCATGACCGACAACGGGACCTTCGTTATCAACGGTACTGAGCGCGTTATCGTTTCTCAGCTTCACCGTAGCCCGGGTGTGTTCTTCGACAGTGACAAAGGTAAGACCCACTCTTCAGGGAAGGTGCTGTATAACGCACGTATCATCCCTTACCGTGGTTCCTGGCTGGACTTCGAATTCGACCCGAAAGACAACCTGTTCGTGCGTATTGACCGTCGCCGCAAACTGCCTGCGACCATCATCCTGCGTGCACTGAACTACACCACTGAGCAGATCCTTGACCTGTTCTTTGAGAAAGTTAATTTCGAAATCCGTGACAACAAGCTGCAGATGGAGCTGGTACCGGAGCGCCTGCGTGGCGAAACCGCGTCCTTCGATATCGAAGCTGACGGCAAAGTGTACGTTGAAAAAGGCCGCCGTATCACCGCGCGCCACATTCGCCAACTGGAAAAAGACGATATCAAACATATCGAAGTTCCTGTTGAGTACATTGCCGGTAAAGTTGCGGCTAAAGACTACGTTGATGCTTCTACCGGCGAACTGATTTGCCCGGCGAACATGGAACTGTCTTTGGACCTGCTGGCCAAACTGAGCCAGTCAGGCCACAAGCGTATCGAAACGCTGTTCACCAACGACCTGGATCACGGCCCGTACATTTCTGAAACTGTACGCGTCGACCCAACCAACGACCGCCTGAGCGCGCTGGTTGAGATCTACCGCATGATGCGCCCTGGTGAGCCACCAACACGCGAAGCAGCTGAAAGCCTGTTTGAGAATCTGTTCTTCTCCGAAGACCGCTACGATTTGTCTGCGGTAGGCCGTATGAAGTTCAACCGTTCTCTGCTGCGTGAAGAGATTGAAGGTTCCGGTATCCTGAGCAATGACGACATCATCGAAGTCATGAAAAAGCTCATCGATATCCGTAACGGCAAAGGCGAAGTGGATGACATCGACCACCTCGGCAACCGTCGTATCCGTTCCGTAGGCGAAATGGCGGAAAACCAATTCCGCGTTGGCCTGGTACGTGTTGAGCGTGCGGTGAAAGAGCGTCTGTCTCTGGGCGATCTGGATACCCTGATGCCTCAGGATATGATCAACGCCAAGCCAATCTCTGCGGCAGTGAAAGAGTTCTTCGGTTCCAGCCAGCTGTCTCAGTTCATGGACCAGAACAACCCGCTGTCTGAGATTACGCACAAACGTCGTATCTCCGCGTTGGGCCCAGGTGGTCTGACCCGTGAGCGCGCGGGCTTCGAAGTACGTGACGTACACCCAACCCACTACGGTCGTGTGTGTCCAATCGAAACCCCTGAAGGTCCAAACATCGGTCTGATCAACTCCCTGTCCGTGTACGCACAGACTAACGAATACGGTTTCCTTGAGACTCCGTATCGTCGCGTTGTTGACGGCGTTGTGACTGACGAAATTCATTACCTGTCTGCTATCGAAGAAGGTAACTACGTCATCGCTCAGGCGAACACCAACCTGAACGAAGAAGGCCGTTTCGTAGATGACCTGGTAACCTGCCGTAGCAAAGGCGAATCCAGCTTGTTCAGCAACGACCAGGTTGACTACATGGACGTTTCCACCCAGCAGGTGGTTTCCGTCGGTGCGTCCCTGATCCCGTTCCTGGAACACGATGACGCCAACCGTGCGTTGATGGGTGCGAACATGCAACGTCAGGCGGTTCCAACTCTGCGCGCTGATAAGCCGCTGGTTGGTACCGGTATGGAGCGTGCTGTAGCCGTTGACTCCGGTGTTACTGCCGTAGCGAAACGTGGCGGTACCGTTCAGTACGTTGATGCATCCCGTATCGTTATCAAAGTTAACGAAGACGAGATGTACCCAGGCGAAGCGGGTATCGACATCTACAACCTGACTAAGTACACCCGTTCTAACCAGAACACCTGCATCAACCAGATGCCGTGTGTGTCCCTGGGTGAGCCAATTGAACGTGGCGACGTGCTGGCTGATGGCCCGTCTACCGACCTCGGTGAACTGGCGCTTGGTCAGAACATGCGCGTAGCGTTCATGCCTTGGAACGGTTACAACTTCGAAGACTCCATCCTCGTTTCCGAGCGTGTTGTTCAGGAAGACCGTTTCACCACCATCCACATTCAGGAACTGGCTTGTGTGTCTCGTGACACCAAACTGGGGCCAGAAGAGATCACCGCTGACATCCCTAACGTGGGTGAAGCTGCGCTCTCCAAACTGGATGAATCCGGTATCGTGTACATCGGTGCTGAAGTGACCGGCGGTGATATTCTGGTTGGTAAGGTAACGCCGAAAGGTGAAACCCAACTGACCCCAGAAGAAAAACTGCTGCGCGCAATCTTCGGTGAGAAAGCGTCTGACGTTAAAGACTCTTCCCTGCGCGTACCAAACGGCGTTTCCGGTACTGTTATCGACGTTCAGGTCTTCACCCGCGATGGCGTGGAAAAAGACAAACGTGCGCTGGAAATCGAAGAGATGCAGCTGAAGCAGGCTAAGAAAGACCTGTCTGAAGAACTGCAGATCCTCGAAGCGGGTCTGTTCAGCCGTATCTATGCCGTGCTGGTTTCCGGTGGCGTTGAAGCTGACAAGCTCGACAAACTGCCACGTGACCGCTGGCTGGAACTGGGCCTGACCGACGAAGAGAAGCAAAACCAGCTGGAACAGCTGGCAGAGCAGTACGACGAGCTGAAACACGAGTTTGAGAAGAAACTCGAAGCTAAGCGCCGCAAAATCACTCAGGGCGATGACCTGGCACCTGGCGTGCTGAAAATCGTGAAAGTTTATCTGGCCGTTAAACGTCAGATTCAGCCTGGTGACAAGATGGCAGGTCGTCACGGGAACAAAGGTGTTATCTCCAAGATCAACCCGATCGAAGATATGCCATACGATGAAAACGGCACGCCGGTAGACATCGTACTGAACCCGCTGGGCGTACCGTCTCGTATGAACATCGGTCAGATCCTGGAAACCCACCTGGGTATGGCTGCGAAAGGCATTGGCGAGAAGATCAACGCCATGCTGAAACAGCAGCAGGAAGTCGCGAAACTGCGCGAATTCATCCAGCGTGCCTACGATCTGGGTACTGACGTACGTCAGAAAGTCGACCTGAACACCTTCAGCGATGATGAAGTTCTGCGTCTGGCTGAAAACCTGCGTAAAGGTATGCCTATCGCAACGCCGGTCTTCGACGGTGCGAAAGAAGCCGAAATTAAAGAGCTGCTGCAACTCGGCGGTCTGCCATCTTCTGGCCAGATCACCCTGTTCGACGGCCGTACCGGTGAGCAGTTTGAGCGTCAGGTAACCGTAGGTTACATGTACATGCTGAAACTGAACCACCTGGTCGACGATAAGATGCACGCGCGTTCTACCGGTTCTTACAGCCTGGTTACTCAGCAGCCGCTGGGTGGTAAGGCTCAGTTCGGTGGTCAGCGCTTCGGTGAGATGGAAGTGTGGGCGCTTGAAGCATATGGCGCTGCATATACCCTGCAGGAAATGCTGACCGTTAAGTCTGATGACGTGAACGGCCGTACCAAGATGTATAAGAACATCGTGGATGGCAACCATCAGATGGAACCGGGCATGCCGGAATCCTTCAACGTTCTGTTGAAAGAGATCCGTTCGCTGGGTATCAACATCGAGCTGGAAGACGAGTAATCGTTGCTCAAAAGGTCCAGGGTGCCCGGCTAACGCCGGGCATCACAGAGTGCTAACTCCGACGGGAGCAAATCCGTGAAAGACTTATTAAAGTTTCTGAAAGCGCAAACTAAAACCGAAGAGTTTGATGCGATCAAAATTGCTCTGGCATCGCCAGACATGATCCGTTCATGGTCTTTCGGTGAAGTTAAAAAGCCGGAAACCATCAACTACCGTACGTTCAAACCTGAGCGTGACGGTCTGTTCTGCGCCCGTATTTTTGGGCCAGTGAAAGACTATGAGTGCCTGTGCGGTAAGTACAAGCGCCTGAAGCACCGTGGTGTCATTTGTGAGAAGTGTGGCGTAGAAGTTACCCAGACTAAAGTTCGTCGTGAGCGTATGGGCCACATCGAACTGGCTTCTCCAACTGCCCACATTTGGTTCCTGAAGTCTCTGCCATCTCGTATCGGCCTGCTGCTGGATATGCCGCTGCGTGATATCGAGCGCGTGCTGTACTTTGAATCTTATGTTGTTATCGAAGGCGGGATGACCAACCTCGAGCGCCGTCAGATCCTGACTGAAGAGCAGTATCTGGATGCGCTGGAAGAGTTCGGTGACGAATTCGATGCGAAGATGGGTGCGGAAGCTATTCAGGCCCTGCTGAAGAGCATGGATCTGGAGCAAGAGTGTGAAACTCTGCGCGAAGAGCTGAACGAAACCAACTCCGAAACCAAACGTAAAAAGCTGACCAAGCGTATCAAGCTGCTGGAAGCGTTCGTTCAGTCTGGTAACAAACCAGAGTGGATGATCCTGACCGTTCTGCCGGTTCTGCCGCCAGATCTGCGTCCGCTGGTACCGCTGGATGGTGGTCGTTTCGCAACCTCAGATCTGAACGATCTGTACCGTCGCGTTATCAACCGTAACAACCGTCTGAAACGTCTGCTTGATCTGGCGGCTCCTGACATCATCGTACGTAACGAAAAACGTATGCTGCAGGAAGCGGTAGATGCCCTGCTGGATAACGGCCGTCGCGGCCGCGCCATCACCGGCTCTAACAAACGTCCTCTGAAATCTTTGGCCGACATGATCAAAGGTAAGCAGGGTCGTTTCCGTCAGAACCTGTTGGGTAAACGTGTTGACTACTCCGGTCGTTCTGTAATCACCGTAGGTCCATACCTGCGTCTGCATCAGTGCGGTCTGCCGAAGAAAATGGCACTGGAGCTGTTCAAACCGTTCATCTACGGCAAGCTGGAACTGCGTGGCCTCGCGACCACCATCAAAGCTGCTAAGAAAATGGTTGAGCGTGAAGAAGCTGTCGTTTGGGATATCCTGGACGAAGTTATCCGCGAACACCCGGTACTGCTGAACCGTGCACCAACCCTGCACCGTTTGGGTATCCAGGCATTTGAACCTGTTCTGATCGAAGGTAAAGCTATCCAGCTGCACCCGCTGGTTTGTGCGGCATATAACGCCGACTTCGATGGTGACCAGATGGCAGTACACGTTCCACTGACGCTTGAAGCTCAGCTGGAAGCGCGTGCGCTGATGATGTCTACCAACAACATCCTGTCCCCAGCGAACGGCGAGCCAATCATCGTTCCTTCTCAGGACGTTGTATTGGGTCTGTACTACATGACCCGTGACTGTGTTAACGCCAAAGGCGAAGGCATGGTGCTGACTGGCCCTAAAGAAGCTGAGCGTATTTATCGCGCTGGCCTGGCCTCTCTGCATGCGCGCGTTAAAGTGCGTATCACCGAATACGAAAAAGATGCTCAGGGCACATTCGTTGCGAAAACCAGCCTGATCGACACCACCATTGGTCGTGCGATTCTGTGGATGATCGTACCGAAAGGTCTGCCTTTCTCCATCGTCAACCAGGCGCTGGGTAAAAAGGCTATCTCTAAGATGCTGAACACCTGTTACCGTATTCTGGGCCTGAAACCGACCGTTATTTTTGCGGACCAGACGATGTACACCGGCTTTGCTTATGCAGCGCGTTCAGGTGCATCCGTTGGTATTGATGACATGGTCATCCCGGAGAAAAAATACGAGATCATCAGCGAAGCGGAAGCTGAAGTTGCTGAGATCCAGGAACAGTTCCAGTCCGGTCTGGTTACCGCTGGCGAACGCTATAACAAAGTTATCGATATCTGGGCTGCGGCGAACGATCGTGTATCCAAAGCGATGATGGATAACCTGCAAACCGAAACCGTGATTAACCGTGACGGCGTCGAAGAGCAGCAGGTTTCCTTCAACAGCATCTACATGATGGCCGACTCCGGTGCGCGTGGTTCTGCAGCACAGATTCGTCAGCTGGCCGGTATGCGTGGTCTGATGGCTAAGCCAGATGGCTCCATCATCGAAACGCCAATCACCGCGAACTTCCGTGAAGGTCTGAACGTACTCCAGTACTTCATCTCCACTCACGGTGCTCGTAAAGGTCTGGCGGATACCGCACTGAAAACAGCGAACTCCGGTTACCTGACTCGTCGTCTGGTAGACGTTGCCCAGGATCTGGTCGTTACTGAAGACGACTGTGGCACCCTGGAAGGCATCACCATGACGCCAGTTATCGAAGGTGGCGACGTTAAAGAGCCGCTGCGCGATCGCGTACTGGGTCGTGTGACTGCTGAAGACATTCTGAAGCCTGGTACTGCGGATATCCTGGTTCCACGCAACACGCTGCTGCACGAACAGTGGTGTGACCTGCTGGAAGCTAACTCTGTTGACAGCGTGAAAGTCCGTTCCGTAGTAGGTTGCGAAACTGACTTTGGCGTGTGTGCTCACTGCTACGGTCGCGACCTGGCACGTGGTCACATCATCAACAAAGGTGAAGCTATCGGGGTTATCGCGGCACAGTCCATCGGTGAACCTGGTACACAGCTGACGATGCGTACGTTCCACATCGGTGGTGCGGCATCCCGTTCTGCTGCTGAATCCAGCATTCAGGTTAAGAACAAAGGTAGCATCAAACTCAGCAACGCTAAGTCGGTTGTGAACTCCAGCGGTAAACTGGTTATCACTTCTCGTAACACCGAGCTGAAGCTGATCGACGAATTCGGTCGTACCAAAGAGAGCTATAAAGTGCCTTACGGTGCTGTGATGGCGAAAGGTGATGGCGAGCAGGTTGCCGGCGGTGAAACCGTAGCAAACTGGGATCCACACACCATGCCGGTTATCTCGGAAGTGAGTGGTTTCATTCGCTTTACCGATATGATCGACGGCCAGACCATTACTCGTCAGACCGACGAGTTGACCGGTCTGTCCTCTCTGGTCGTTCTGGACTCTGCTGAGCGTACTGCGGGTGGTAAAGACCTGCGTCCTGCTCTGAAAATCGTTGATGCTAAAGGCAACGACGTTCTGATCCCAGGCACCGATATGCCGGCTCAGTACTTCCTGCCTGGTAAAGCGATTGTTCAGCTGGAAGATGGTATTCAGATCAGCTCCGGTGACGCCCTGGCGCGTATTCCACAGGAATCCAGCGGTACCAAGGATATTACCGGTGGTCTGCCACGCGTTGCTGACCTGTTCGAAGCCCGTCGTCCGAAAGAGCCGGCAATCCTGGCTGAAATCAGCGGTGTCATTTCCTTCGGTAAAGAAACCAAAGGGAAACGTCGTCTGGTTATCACCCCGGTAGACGGTAGCGAGCCGTACGAAGAGATGATTCCGAAATGGCGTCAGCTTAACGTGTTCGAAGGCGAGCGTGTTGAACGTGGTGACGTTGTTTCCGATGGTCCAGAGTCTCCGCATGACATCCTGCGTCTGCGTGGCGTGTACGCTGTAACTCGTTACATCACTAACGAAGTACAGGACGTTTACCGTCTGCAAGGCGTTAAGATTAACGATAAACACATCGAAGTTATCGTTCGTCAGATGCTGCGTAAAGCCACCATCGTTAACGCAGGCAGCTCCGACTTCCTGGAAGGCGAGCAGGCTGAATACTCCCGCATTAAGATCGCTAACCGCGAACTGGATGCGAACGGTAAGATCAACGTGACCTTTGCACGCGATCTGCTGGGTATCACCAAAGCCTCTCTGGCAACCGAGTCCTTCATCTCCGCGGCATCGTTCCAGGAGACCACTCGAGTGCTGACCGAAGCAGCCGTTGCGGGTAAACGCGACGAACTGCGCGGCCTGAAAGAGAACGTTATCGTGGGTCGTCTGATCCCGGCCGGTACCGGTTATGCGTACCACCAGGATCGTATGCGTCGCCGTGCAGCGGGTGAAATCCCTGCGGCACCTCAGGTGACTGCTGAAGACGCTTCTGCCAGCCTGGCAGAGCTGCTGAACGCAGGCCTGGGCGGTAACGACGAGTAATCGTGCGATACGCCTGAAATAAAAAACCCGCTTCGGCGGGTTTTTTTATGCCTGAAACCGGTAAAAAAACAGGTCCTCGATCGTGTTTCAGGACGATTCGCCTGGCGAAGACAAACAGAATGCCGCTCTGTTTACTTCACCGGAGAATCACAATGTCACGGATCTTTTTCCTTTTTAGTTTGTTCTGCATGTTTAGCCAAACGGCTTATGGTGAAACCGCTTTTCGCCAGCGCCTACTGGATGAACAGGGTGCCCGGCCTCTTGAAATGGCCGTTTGGTATCCGACCCGGCAGACGGGTAATCCAGAGCTTGTTGGCGATAACGTTGTATTTATGGGGACTCACGCGTTACTGAACGCCACCCCGGACAATGAAGTGCACCCGTTGTTGCTGCTCTCCCATGGGTATGGCGGTAGCTGGCGCAATCTGAACTGGCTGGCAAGTCTGATGGCCGCTCAGGGTTATATTGTTGCGGCGGTGAATCACCCCGGGACAACATTTGGCAATAAAAATGAGGCCGAAGCGCAACGGCTTTGGCAGCGTCCCCAGGATCTCCGGCGAGTATTGGATGCATTGATGACCTCGCCAGACATTGCCGGGAAGATCGATCCGCAGCGCATCGCGGCCGTAGGGCATTCATTAGGCGGTTGGACAGTGATAGAACTGGCTGGTGGGCGGTTTGACGCTGATCGGTTCTTGCAGGATTGTAAACTGCATTCAGTATTGTCTGGCTGTAAACTGCTGCACACCTTAGGGATAGACCGGCAGGAATCAGCGATGCCATTGTCGAAAGACGCTCGCGATCCGCGTATAAAAGCCATTGTCTCGCTCGATCTTGGCCTGGCCCGAGGTTTTTCACCCGCCAGCCTGGCGCAAATAGCAATCCCCGTTTTGGTCATGTCTGCCCAGTCAGACAGCGAAGAGTTACCTGCCAGTCTCGAGTCGGCTTATCTGGCACGTTATATTCCTCAAAAACAGCGCCGCGATGTTAGCGTCCCGGGGGCGACGCACTTCAGCTTTATGCAATTATGTAAGCCAGGAGCTACCGAACTTATTGAGCAAGCAAACCCGGGCGAAGGCATTGTCTGCCAGGATGGTGGCTCCGTCAGTAGAGCTGCCATCCATGCTTCTCTTGGTCGTGAGATCGGCGAATTTGTTAATCAGGCACTGGATTTTCACCCGCGAAACGCCGGAAGTCCGTCGGGGTTGACCCACTAAGGCGGGCAAATTCTTTATTGAAGTGAGATTTTGTTGAGAAACCTGAGTCCAGCATGATTTGGGTCACGGGGATACGGGTATTTCGCAACAGCGCCTGAGCGTGCCTGACGCGAAACCCGTTGACCCACTGAGAGACATTACAGCCGCAGATCTGATTTACGGCCCGTGAAAGCTGCCGTGGCGCTATCCCGGATGCTTTTCCGATGAGGCTGAGCGTAATGTCGGGATCAAGAAACAGATTATCTTCTAAAAGGGTTTTCTCAATATGATGATATAGCTCCGCCAGCGCCTCGTCATTATGCTCCGGTACGGCGTCTTTCTGAGCGCTAAGCACCTTTGGTGGTGGGGCCATTTGGCTCTTAAATACAACAGCCATGCCGATAAACGGCAGTAGCAGCGTCTGGGATAGCGCCACCAATATCGGAGCCTGCACACCTTCAAAAAAATGAAAATCTACCGCTATTGCGAAATCAATTCCGCCGGAAAAACAAAGAAAACAACCTGCGAAAAAAGCCATTGATGCTGTGATGTTAGCGTCGCTTAATCGGCTGAAAATAAAGGTATCAACGCCCTGGTGGGATATTTTGATCAAGGCAGAGCCATATCCGATGAACAAGAACATCAATGCAATATCCGTCATCGCTGGCGCCGCGAGATTCACGATCAGCGCTGAAACAGGAGCAAGCCAGTAGGCTGCGTGTTTTGGCCCACCGCGCTGCCTGGGCAGGCTGGCGAAGCAGTACCAGGCCAGTGGCGGAAGTGCAATTGCGGCCAGAGACTGGAGCTGGCGCAGAATGACGGCATCAAACGTCCACCGTAACGCCGACATTAGGATCAGGATTGCACATCCCGAGAGGAATATCGCTGCATTACGGTATTCCGCATGCCTGGAAAACAGGATCTTCAACAGTAGAAGAAGGAGAACAGTTAACGTGTAAAAAGGCAGTGGGATAGCGGGCATAGTAATCTCTGTCGATGCAGCTCAAGGCTTTATGCAGTGTTATGCCACAAAACAAGGCGAAAGGCAGATCTCGACTTTTAGCAGTAGACGTAGATGAAAAACAAAATGCCCGCAATGCGGACATTTTGTTTGGTGGGGCTGAGCGAACTTATTTCACCAGCGGCAGGCGGCGGTAAAGCTCAATCATATCGGTGGCCAGATCCTGAATGACCATCGCGTTCATCAGGTGATCCTGAGAGTGAACGGTAATCAGGTTTACCGGCAGTTTGCCGGAGCCTTCATCCAGGCCAATCAGCTGGGTCTGGATTTTATGAGCGTGTTTAACGAATTCGTGTGACTCTTCCATTGCCTTCTCGGCACCTTCAAAATCACCTTTACGTGCCAGCTGCAGAGCAGTCAGGGCCTGGCTACGTGCGCTGCCGGCGTTGACCAGCAGTTCCATAATAATTGATTCTAAATCTTCCACATCTTACTCCATCATTTTCAGGGCTTTATCAAGCACCACGTCGCCCTTCATCAAACCGTAATCCATCATGTCGATAACGGCGACTTTTTTACCCAGAGGATCGGCAAGGGCCTGAAGTTTGGCCTGCTCATATTTCACCTGCGGACCAAGCAGAACGATGTCGGCGCGTTCGATGTTCTCTTTAAACTCTGCCACGGGCACAGCCTTGATTGAGACCTCGATGCCTTTCTTTTGTGCGGCATCAACCATACGTTGAACCAGAATGCTGGTCGACATACCTGCAGCACAACACAACACGATATTTTTCATAGTTCGCTCTCAATGTCCGAAGGATACAGAGATATTTATCCGGCAGAGGGGGCGGCAACAACCGCTTTAACCCGATTGTGTGTCAGGTATCACAAAAGAAACCACAGAAAACTGAAACCGGTTACATTTTTGCTTTTTCTCGAAGAATCAAGACGGCAGTTGTGAAGGCGGAGCGGCATGAGGAAGCGTTTGCTGCCGCTCCGGTCAGTCATCTGCGCTGACCGGAGGACAGTATTTGAACGGCTGGGAGGTGACAATGACCGATCGATGTTCTTACGGGAAACGTCGAGACTTATCCTTCCGCTTGCCGTGTGTTACATCAGGGTTGCGTGTTCCTTCCCAAAAAGTGATCCCAGTCCTTCCAGACAGGCTGCAAACCTGACTGACGGAGCACGGCAGCCACTTCCTGCGGCGTTCGCCCATCGTTAGGCGCAAACTGCTCAAGTTCCGGGTGATTATCGGCATAGCCGCCGGGCTGCGTTTTCGAAAAGGCGCTGACGTTATTAATCGCCAGTGGGATCACGTGGTCGCGGAACCACGGTGATTCTCTGGTTGAAAGCGACAGTTCCACGTCCGGCGCAAGCAGGCGGAATGCACAGATCACCTGTACCAGCTGCTGTTCAGTCATGATTGAGGCTGGTTCTACGCCGCCGGTACACGGGCGCAGGCGTGGGAAGGAGATAGAATAGCGGCTTTGCCAGTAACGCTGCTGTAGCCAGATCAGATGTTCAGCCACCATAAAACAGTCGGTGCGCCAGCTGTCCGACAGCCCAATCAGCGCGCCGAGGCCGATTTTATCGATGCCCGCGCGGCCCAGCCTGTCGGGTGTTTCCAGCCGCCAGAAGAAATCCTGCTTGTTGCCTTTCAGGTGGTGCTGGGCGTAGGTCGTCGGGTGATAGGTTTCCTGGTACACCATCACGCCATCAAGCCCGAGGGTTTTGAGTTCGGCATACTCATGCTCGTCCAGCGGCTGGACTTCCATGTGCAGCGAACTAAAGCGGCTGCGGATCGCCGGCAGATGCTGGCGGAAATAATCCATGCCGACTTTGGTCTGGTGTTCTCCGGTCACCAGCAAAAGATGTTCGAACCCCAGCTTCCGGATTGCCTCGCATTCGCGCTCAATTTCCGCTTCATCCAGCGTTTTGCGTTTCAGCTTATTACTCATGGAAAAACCGCAATAGGTGCAGTCGTTGGCGCACAGGTTAGAGAGATAGAGCGGCACGTAAAAACTGACGGTGTTGCCGAAGCGCTGACGAGTAAGCTGCTGCGCCCGCTGGGCAAGAGGCTCGAGGTAGCGGCTGGCAGCGGGGGAGAGCAAAGCCATCAAGTCCTCGCGCGTCAGGCGGGGCGAGTGAATTGCCCGTTCGACGTCCGCCGCCGTCTTACCGTTAATGCTCAGAGTGATATCGTCCCAGTCCAGCTGCCGCCAGCGGTCGGTAAAGGTTTCCGCCATCAGGCATTCTCCTCGCTAAACTGCAGGAAACTGGTCAGCGGGCTGGAGGCCTGCGCCTGCTGGTGGCGAGAGCCTAACCCGGCCTGTGCCGCCAGGCTCCCGGCTTCCACGGCCAGACGAAACGCCAGGGCCATTTGCACCGGATCACGGGCGACCGCTATGGCGGTATTGACCAGCACGGCAGAAGCGCCCATTTCTAAGGCTTCGGCCGCATGGCTTGGGGCACCGATCCCCGCATCGACAACAACCGGCACGCGGGATTGCTCAATGATGATTTCCAGCAGCGCGCGGGTTTGCAAACCCTGATTTGAGCCGATGGGCGCGCCAAGCGGCATCACGGCCGCACAACCGGCTTCCTCCAGACGTTTGCAGAGCACGGGATCGGCGCCGCAGTAAGGCAGCACCACAAACCCCTGTTTGACCAGCGTTTCGGCGGCCTTCAGCGTTTCAATCGGATCCGGAAGTAAATAGCGGGCGTCAGGATGAATTTCCAGCTTAACCCAGTTTGTTCCCAGCGCTTCGCGGGCAAGCTGGGCTGCAAAAATAGCTTCTTCTGCTGTTTTCGCCCCGGAAGTATTGGGCAGCAGATGCACGCCCGCCTGCTGTAGCGGCAGAAGAATGTCATCACTATGGCCACGTAAATCCACGCGTTTCATTGCCATGGTGACAAGCTGTGAGCCAGAAGTACGAATCGCGTCGCTCATCATCTGGCTGGAGGAGAATTTTCCGGTGCCGGTGAACAGGCGAGAGGAAAAGGTTTTATCGGCAATCTGTAACATGTCAGCCCCCGGCAATTGCCTGAAACAGCAGAATGGTATCGCCCTCGCGCAGCAGATGATTGCTCCACTGGTCGCGCGGGATAATGGTTTGATTAACGGCGAGCGCCGCGCCAGCTTTGCCCTGATCAAGCTGGGCCAGAAGGGCTGCGAGCGTCAGGCCAGCCGTACATTCCAGAGGTTCATCGTTAAACTGAATGCGCATCGTGGCCTCCGCAGACCGGGCAGGTGGTTGATTTTTGCATCGCCAGCGTGCGCCAGCTGTGCTGCCGGGCATCGAACAGGCGCAAAGCGCCAGCAGCAGGCGCCATGCCGGTCAGCAATTTAATGGCTTCCAGCGCCTGAAGGGTACCCATCACGCCCACGACCGGGCCAATGATGCCGGAGGTGCGGCAGTTGCGTTCGGGTTCACTCTCGTCAGGCCAGACACAGCGGTAGCAGCCGTGTTCCCAGGGCGGCATCAGGACCATCATCTGGCCGCCAAAACCGACGGCGCTGGCGGTGATAAGAGGTGTATTCGAGGCTACGCAGGCGGTGTTGACCGCCTGGCGGGTTGCTATATTGTCGCTGCAGTCCAGCACCACGTCGGCCTCGCGCACGGCTTCTGTCAGAGAAGTACCCGTCAGCCTCTCTGCCAGAGGAACAATTTTTACGCCGGGGTTCAGGCGCTGCAAATACTGGTGGGCTGCGGAGGATTTCGGGCGCTCAATATCTTCTGAAGTGAACAGGATCTGGCGCTGGAGATTGCTGATATGCACCTTGTCATCGTCCGCGACGATAAGCTTGCCTACGCCAGCGGCGGCGAGATACAGCGCGGCGGGTGAACCTAAGCCACCCAGACCGACGATCAGCGCCGTGCTGGACAGCAGTTTTTCCTGCCCTTCAATCGCCACGTCTTCCAGCAGCAACTGGCGGCTGTAGCGCATAAAATCCGCATCATTCATCGCCGGTTCCTGCCAGTTCGAGTAGCTTCGCCGTGGCGATACGCCAGTCGGGAGCCTGCGTAATGGCGCTGACGACGGCGACGCTGCCCACGCCGGTGGCTAACACGGCAGGCACACGATCGATGCTTATCCCGCCGATGGCGACGGTGGAATAATCACCCAGCGTCTGGATATGTTCTGCCAGCTTATTCAGCCCCTGCGGGGAGGAGGGCATTTGCTTGGTTTGGGTAGGGAAGACATGGCCCAGCGCAATGTAGGACGGGTTCGCGCTTAAGGCGCGATCCATTTCCATGTTGTCGTGGGTTGAAAGCCCCAGCCGAAGCCCGGCTTCGCTTATTGCCGCCAGGTTGGCGACATCCATATCTTCCTGGCCGAGATGTACGCCATAAGCACCGTGTTTGATGGCCAGTCGCCAGTAGTCGTTGATGAACAGGCGAGCGTTGTAGCGTTCGCCCAGCGCAATGGCGGCGATGACGTCAGCTTCAACGTCTGCATCGCGTTTATCTTTAATGCGGAGCTGGATGGTTTTGACGCCCGCCCCGAGGAGGCGTTCGATCCACTCCACGCTGTCGACGACCGGATAAAGGCCCAGCCTGCGTGACGTGGCTGGGAAAATGAGTCTGGACATTATGCTTCCTCTTGTCTGAGATAAATTTCACCGCCCCGGGCGCGGAAGTGCTGAGACATATCTTCCATGCCAGCATCTCTCGCCTGTTTTGCGGCGTAGTCGCGCACTTCCTGGGTGATCTTCATAGAGCAAAACTTCGGGCCGCACATGGAACAGAAATGCGCGACTTTGCCGGATTCCTGCGGCAGGGTTTCATCGTGGTAAGCGCGGGCGGTGAAGGGGTCGAGCGCCAGGTTGAACTGATCTTCCCAGCGGAATTCAAAGCGTGCTTTGGACATCGCGTTGTCGCGTATTTGCGCGCCCGGATGCCCTTTGGCCAGGTCCGCGGCGTGAGCGGCAATCTTGTAAGTGATCAGCCCCTGCTTAACGTCCTCTTTGTTCGGCAGGCCGAGGTGCTCTTTCGGCGTGACGTAGCAAAGCATCGCACAGCCAAACCAGCCAATCATGGCGGCGCCAATGCCGGAGGTGAAGTGGTCATAGCCCGGCGCGATATCGGTCGTGAGCGGACCAAGGGTGTAGAAAGGTGCTTCGTGACAATGCTCCAGTTCTTCGGTCATGTTGCGGCGAATCATCTGCATCGGCACATGCCCCGGGCCTTCAATCATCACCTGGACATCGTACTCCCAGGCAATTTTGGTCAACTCGCCCAGCGTATGCAGTTCGGCAAACTGAGCTTCGTCGTTGGCATCCTGGATGGAGCCCGGACGTAAGCCATCGCCCAGAGAAAGGGAAACGTCATAGGCGGCGCAGATTTCGCAGATTTCACGGAAGTGCTGATACAGGAAGTTTTCCTGATGGTGGGACAGGCACCACTTCGCCATAATTGATCCACCGCGCGACACAATTCCTGTCAGGCGCTTCGCGGTCATCGGGACATAGCGAAGCAGCACGCCCGCATGAATGGTGAAGTAATCCACGCCTTGCTCTGCCTGCTCCAGCAGCGTGTCGCGGAACATCTCCCAGCTCAGGTCTTCAGCGATACCGTTCGCCTTCTCCAGTGCCTGGTAGATGGGCACCGTGCCGATGGGCACCGGGCTGTTACGCAGGATCCATTCCCGTGTTTCGTGAATATAGCGGCCGGTGGAGAGGTCCATCACCGTGTCTGCCCCCCAGCGAGTGGCCCACACCAGCTTCTCCACCTCTTCTTCAATGGAGGAGGTCACCGCCGAGTTGCCGATATTGGCATTGACCTTCACCAGGAAATTGCGGCCGATAATCATCGGCTCTGATTCCGGGTGGTTGATATTGGCGGGAATAATTGCTCGCCCGGCGGCGACTTCATCGCGGACAAACTCCGGCGTGATGTTTTCCGGCAGGCGGGCCCCAAACCCTTCGCCGGGATGCTGGTGGCGCAGGACGGCATCACGAATACGCTCGCGCCCCATATTTTCGCGAATGGCGATGAATTCCATCTCCGGGGTGACAAGCCCTTTGCGGGCGTAATGCAACTGGGTGACGCATTGTCCGGCTATTGCCCGGCGAGGTTTGGACTGAGTTTCAAAGCGCAATTCGTCCAGGCCGTCGTCGGCAAGACGCGCTTTTGTGTAAGCGGAGCTGCGTTCATCCAGTGCTTCGCTGTCACGCCGGTCGGCAATCCAGGCGCTGCGTAGGGGAGATAGCCCGTGTAACACGTTTATTGAGATGTCGGGATCGCCATAAGGACCGGAGGTATCGTAGACGGGCACCGCGTCGTTCGGCTGATATTGCGGGGCATCTTTGCTCCCACCGGTGAGCGTTGGGCTGAGCTGGATTTCGCGCATCGGGATGCGGATATCTTCGCGTGACCCGGTCAGATAGATGCGTCTGGAGTTAGGGAAGGCGGTACCTTCAAGCGTGTTGATAAAGTGTTGGGCGGCGGCGCGTTGTTCACGACGGCCAGGTTTGTTTTCAGATGCAGACATAGCTCATTCCAGGTTTAGTCAGGATATGGCTTGTCAGGACAACGGAAGGAGTAATGGATATGGATCGCCCGAAAACGGGTGTACCCAAAGACAGAATTACTCTTGTTCCCTTCGCAGGTTCTAACCTGATCAGGTTCCGCGGATCCCGAATTAACGGTCTCAGCCGGTGCTTAACGCACTCGGCACTCCGACAAGAATGATCCCACCTTGCGGTGGGAAAGTTGTAAATTACTCGTTAATAGCTAACAACTCAAGCCGGACTTGCCAGCCCGGCAGGATCGCTGGCGCTGCCGTCGAGGTTGTTATCAATAGCCAGGAGGACTAGTTTATCTTCAAGGGTGAAGCGGGACTCCAGGCACTCGCCAATCTCCGACAGCGCCTGCTGAAACTCGACCCAACTGTCGCGGTCGATGGCGTTTTCCAGGTGGGAGTCGTAGAGGTCCATGATTTGCTGGGTGTTGGCTTCCAGTTGAGGGTAGAGCTGAGCTGCGCTTAGCAGCGGGCTACTGCCTTCCAGGTTGCTGATGATTCGCTCGTAGATACTGAAATGACCGGAAGAGAGGTAATCCACCAGGCCGTGGCAAAAATTGTCTAACGCTTTTTCGTCGAGCGCGGTGTGCGATTCCTTGTTAGGCTTGATCCCGACCATGTTGTAATAGGCGACCAACAGGTGCTTACGGGCCTGCAGCCAATGGTCAACTAACTCATTACTACCACCAACGCGCTCAGTCAGATTGGCTAACTGGTTCAGCATGATTGAGACTCCGTGAGTTAAAAGATTGAACGCAAACTAACCCAAAAAAGTAAAAACTAATTGTTTATATCAGTGAACACGGGGATGTGCACCAGGTTATGGAACGTGTTATTCAAAACTTAGATCATGGTTGGTGGATAGTCAGCCATGAGCAAAAAATATGGTTGCCACAGGGTGACTTACCTCACGGCAGCGCGGAAGAATTTCAGCTTGTGGGCAGCCGGGCTCTGGATATCGGTGAGTGGGAAGGTGAACCCGTCTGGCTGATTCGTGAAAACCGCCGTTCGGACATGGGCTCGCTGCGCCAGCTCCTTGATCGCGATGTGGGCCTGTTCCAACTGGCCGGGCGAGGCGTTCAACTGGCCGAGTTTTATCGCTCGCATAAGTATTGCGGTTACTGCGGCCATGAAATGCATTTCAGCAAAAGTGAATGGGCGATGCTTTGTGGGCACTGCCGGGAACGGTATTACCCGCAAATTGCCCCCTGCATTATTGTCGCTATCCGTAAGGACGATCATATCCTGCTGGCTCAGCACACGCGGCATCGCAACGGCGTTTACACCGTGCTGGCCGGATTTGTCGAAGTCGGCGAAACGCTGGAGCAGGCGGTAGCGCGCGAAGTCATGGAAGAGAGCAGTATTCAGGTGAAAAACCTGCGCTACGTGACTTCCCAGCCCTGGCCGTTCCCGCAGTCGCTAATGACCGCCTTTATGGCGGATTACCACAGCGGCGAAATCAAAATTGACCCGAAAGAACTGCTGGATGCGGGCTGGTATCGCTATGACCAACTGCCGCTATTACCGCCGCCGGGCACCGTAGCACGCCGCTTAATTGAAGATACCGTCGCCCTGTGTCGCGCGGACTATGAATGATAGACTGCGGCGATACAGCTAAAGGAAAGGTAAAAATGACTGAACTGAAGAACGATCGTTACCTGCGCGCCCTGCAGCGCTTGCCGGTAGATGTCACCCCGGTGTGGATGATGCGCCAGGCAGGGCGTTATTTGCCGGAATATAAGGCGACGCGCGCTCAGGCAGGTGACTTTATGTCGCTGTGCAAAAATGCTGAGCTGGCCTGCGAAGTCACCCTGCAACCGCTGCGCCGTTATGCGCTTGATGCGGCGATCCTCTTCTCGGACATTCTGACCATCCCGGACGCGATGGGGCTTGGGTTGTACTTTGAAGCCGGTGAAGGCCCACGCTTTAGCTCCCCGATTCAAAGCCTGGCCGATGTTCAAAAGCTGCCGATTCCCGATCCGGAAGGCGAGCTGGCATACGTGATGAACGCGGTGCGCACGATTCGTCGTGAACTGAAGGGCGAAGTGCCGCTGATTGGCTTCTCCGGCAGCCCGTGGACGCTGGCCACTTATATGGTGGAAGGCGGTAGCAGCAAAGCCTTCACCGTGATTAAGAAAATGATGTTTGCCGACCCGAAAGCGCTGCACCTGTTGCTGGACAAGCTGGCGCAGAGCGTGACGCTGTACCTGAATGCGCAAATCCGCGCGGGCGCGCAGTCGGTGATGATCTTTGACACCTGGGGCGGCGTGCTGAGCGGACGTGATTACAAAGAATTCTCGCTCTATTACATGCACAAAATCGTCGATGGCCTGCTGCGTGAAAACGATGGCCGCCGTGTGCCGGTGACGTTGTTCACCAAAGGCGGCGGGCAGTGGCTTGAAGCGATGGCGGAAACCGGGTGTGATGCACTGGGCCTCGACTGGACAACGGATATTGCAGATGCACGTCGCCGCGTAGGTCATAAAGTCGCGCTGCAGGGGAATATGGACCCTTCCATGCTCTACGCTCAGCCGGCACGCATCGAAGAAGAAGTTGCCACCATTCTGGCAGGTTTCGGGCAGGGGGAAGGGCACGTCTTTAACCTTGGGCATGGTATTCACCAGGACGTTCCGCCAGAGCATGCAGGCGTCTTTGTGGAAGCCGTGCATCGCCTGTCTACGCAATATCACCGCGCTTAAGGTAGCAAGAGATGGATCTCACCGTACTGCGAGAGCAACAGCTGGATCTGGCCTCAAAAGTGATCCGCGAAGATCGCCTTGAGCAGGATCCACCGCGGTTGATCGCCGGGGCCGATGTGGGGTTTGAACAAGGCGGAGACGTCACCCGCGCGGCCATCGTTTTGTTGAGCTATCCGTCTCTTGAGTTGGTTGAATATCAGGTGGCAAGAATTGCCACCACCATGCCTTATATCCCCGGTTTTTTATCCTTCCGCGAATATCCCGCGTTGCTTGAGGCGTGGGGTATGCTTTCACAGAAGCCCGATCTGGTGTTTGTGGACGGACACGGCATCTCGCATCCCCGTCGTTTAGGGGTTGCCAGCCATTTTGGGCTGCTGGTGGATGTGCCGACGATTGGCGTGGCGAAAAAGCGGTTGTGCGGGAAGTTTGAACCGTTGGGGGAAGAACCCGGCGCTCGTGCGCCGTTGATGGACAAAGGCGAGCAACTGGCGTGGGTCTGGCGCAGTAAAAAACGCTGTAATCCTTTGTTTATTTCTACCGGGCACCGCGTAAGCCTCGACGGCGCATTAACATGGGTCGAGCGCTGCATAGCCGGTTACCGTCTGCCGGAGCCAACCCGTTGGGCCGATGCCGTTGCCTCCGGGCGCCCGGCTTTTAAGCGCCTGCAAGCAATCGGCAGGTGATTCAGGTAAACTGCCGCTAATTTTCCGTCTTTGAGACACCGTCATGTTACAGAACCCTATTCATTTACGCCTGGAGAAGCTGGAAAGCTGGCAGCACGTCACTTTTATGGCTTCTTTGTGCGAGCGTATGTACCCGAACTACGCCATGTTTTGCCAGCAAACCGGCTTTGGCGATCCCCAGCTTTATCGCAA
The DNA here is from genome assembly GCF_900177785.1 of Cedecea sp. NFIX57. Lineage (NCBI taxonomy): Bacteria > Pseudomonadati > Pseudomonadota > Gammaproteobacteria > Enterobacterales > Enterobacteriaceae > Cedecea > Cedecea sp. NFIX57. The sequence goes on from NZ_FXAS01000041.1 coordinate 24,734, forward strand.
GATCCTTGACCTGGTTTGGGAAACCCAAACGGTGAAAGATGCCAAAGTGAACTTTGATAGTCAGTTAGAGAAACTTGAAGAGGCAATTCCTGCGGCTGACGACTATGATATTTACGGTGTCTATCCGGCGATTGACGCGTGCGTGGCGTTGAGTGAGCTTATTCACTCCCGTCTCTCGGGTGAAACGCTGGAGCACGCAATCGAAGTCAGTAAATGTTCAATCACTTCGGTGGCGATGCTGGAAATGACTCAGGCCGGTCGTGAAATGACCGACGAGGAGTTGAGAGCAAACCCGGCGGTAGAAGAAGAATGGGACATTCAGTGGGAGATTTTCCGGCTGCTGGCGGACTGCGAAGAACGCGATATTGAGCTCATTAAAGGGCTTCGTGCTGACCTCCGTGAGGCCGGTATCAGTAATATCGGTATAAATTTGCAGCAGTAAGACAGTAAAACGTGACATACAGTCTGATTTGTCCTCCCTGGAGGCTTCCAATTAACCCCCCGTCTGGTCTACATTTGTGGGGCGAATAAAAGTGGCTATCGGTGCGTGTATGCAGGAGAGTGCTTTTTAGGCATTTCCGTCGCACTCGATGCTTAGCAAGCGATAAACACATTGTAAGGATAACTTATGAACAAGACTCAACTGATTGATGTAATTGCTGACAAGGCTGACCTGTCTAAAGCACAGGCTAAAGCTGCTCTGGAATCCACTCTGGCTGCAATTACTGAGTCTCTGAAAGAAGGTGATGCTGTACAACTGGTTGGTTTCGGTACCTTCAAAGTGAACCACCGTGCTGAGCGCACTGGCCGCAACCCGCAGACCGGTAAAGAAATCAAAATTGCTGCTGCTAACGTGCCGGCATTTGTTTCTGGTAAAGCACTGAAAGACGCGGTTAAGTAAGTTAACGCGTGTCAGTGAACAGTTTTAACAGAGGGGCGTTTACGCCCCTTTTGTCCGTCTGGCGTCCGCTACTGGCGCTGGCGGGTGTACTGGCGCTCACGGCATGCAGCAGTAACAAACTCCCTCCTTTTACCGCTACCGGCTATGTTGCCGACCAGGGCGTGGTGCGCATCTGGCGAAAAGACAACGCCGATGAATCCACCCATATCCTTACCGCGTTTAGCCCGTGGCAGCACGGCGCCACTACCACCGGTGAATACCGCTGGCAGGGTGACAAACTGACCTTTATCGAACTCAATATTCAGGGCAAGCAGCCGGAGCATGTCAAAGTCCGCTTTGACGACCACGGCGACCTGAGCTTTATGCAGCGGGAAGTGAATAGCCAGAAGCAGCAGCTTTCTAACGATCAGGTGGCTTTGTACCAGTTCAACGCCAATCGTATTCGTGAGACCAGCGAAGCGCTGCGCATCGGCCACGTTGTGCTGCGGCAGGGACGCTGGCACCAGAACGGCACGGTAACGACCTGCGAAGGCGAAACATTATCGCCAAAGCTTGATAGCGCCTCCCTGAGCCATATAGCACGCCGTCAGAGCCACTCCTCCCTTGACGTCAGCATTGCCTGGCTGGAAGCCCCGGAAGGTTCACAGCTGCTGCTGGTGGCGAACCAGAACTTCTGCAGCTGGCAGCCTAAGCCTGGCGATTTCTAGGCGTAAAAAAACCGCCACGCGGGCGGTTTAGTATGTACTGTCGATATTACTTCGCGTTTTCACGCGCAATGGCGCGATAGCCGATATCCGAGCGGCTGAAACTGCCATCCCAGTGAATATCTTTTTTCAGCTCCAGCGCGCGCTGTTGCGCTTTGGCAACCGTTTCACCCAATGCAGTCACGCATAATACGCGCCCGCCGTTGGTGAGCACGCGGTCATCTTCGCTGAGCTTAGTCCCGGCGTGGAACACCTTGCCGTCGGCCACTTCTTCCAGCGGCAGACCGTGGATAACGTCGCCGTTGCGATAATCGGCCGGATAACCGCCTGCTGCCAGTACGATGCCCAGAGCTGGACGCTCATCCCATTTAGAATCTTTCTCATCCAGCTTGCCGTCGCAGGCGGCGAGGCAAAGCTCGACCAGATCTGACTGCATACGCAGCATGATCGGCTGAGTTTCCGGATCGCCGAAGCGGCAGTTGAATTCGATCACCTTTGGGTTACCCTGCTTGTCGATCATCAACCCGGCGTACAGGAAGCCTGTGTAGGTATTCCCTTCTGCAGCCATACCGCGTACGGTCGGCCAAATCACGCGTTCCATGGTGCGTTGATGGACTTCGTCAGTCACCACCGGAGCGGGAGAGTAAGCGCCCATGCCGCCGGTGTTCGGGCCAGTATCGCCGTCGCCAACGCGTTTATGATCCTGGCTGGTGGCCATCGGCAGAACGTGCTTGCCATCTACCATCACAATAAAGCTGGCTTCTTCGCCGTCGAGGAACTCTTCAATAACAATACGGTGGCCCGCATCGCCAAACGCGTTCCCGGCCAGCATGTCATTGACGGCAGCTTCCGCTTCTTCCAGCGTCATCGCCACAATAACGCCTTTACCCGCAGCCAGGCCGTCGGCCTTAATCACGATAGGTGCGCCTTTCTCGCGCAGGTAAGCCAGCGCAGGCTCAACTTCGGTAAAGTTCTGGTATTCCGCCGTCGGGATGTTGTGGCGAGCCAGGAAGTCTTTGGTAAAAGCCTTCGAGCCTTCCAGCTGTGCCGCCCCTTCGGTAGGCCCGAAGATTTTCAGGCCAGCGGCGCGGAATGCATCCACCACGCCAATCACCAGCGGCGCTTCCGGGCCGACGATGGTTAAGTCGATGTTTTCGTTCTGCGCAAAGCTAAGCAAAGCTGGAATATCTGTTGCGCTAATAGCAACGTTCTGCAGCGCAGGTTCCAGTGCGGTGCCCGCGTTACCTGGCGCAACAAATACAGTACGTACTAAAGGAGACTGAGCCGCTTTCCAGGCCAGCGCATGCTCGCGCCCGCCGTTGCCAATAACTAAAACTTTCATCTATAAACGCTCCGGTAATTAATGGCGGAAGTGGCGCATGCCGGTGAAGATCATTGCGATCCCATGCTCGTCGGCGGCGGCAATGACTTCATCATCACGAATTGACCCGCCCGGCTGGATAACGCAGCTCACGCCAGCTTCGGCTGCGGCATCAATGCCATCGCGGAACGGGAAGAAAGCATCAGAAGCCATAGCCGAACCTTTCACTTCCAGGCCTTCATCGCTGGCTTTGATACCGGCAATTTTGGCTGAGTAGACGCGGCTCATCTGGCCTGCGCCTATGCCGATGGTCATATTGTCACGGGCATAAACGATGGCATTGGATTTAACGAACTTCGCCACTTTCCAGCAGAACAGTGCATCATGCAGTTCTTGCTCGGTCGGCTGACGTTTAGTGACTACGCGCAGATCGCCTGCGGTCACCATACCTAAATCACGATCCTGAACCAGCAGGCCGCCATTGACGCGTTTGAAATCGAGGCCAGCTGTGCGTTTCTGCCACTGGCCGCAAACCAGGACGCGAACGTTCTGTTTAGCCGCGGTGATCTTCAGCGCTTCTTCGCTAGCGGAAGGGGCGATAATGACCTCGACGAACTGGCGAGAAATAATGGCCTGTGCGGTTTCTGCGTCCAGCTCACGGTTGAAAGCGATGATGCCGCCGAAGGCCGAGGTTGGATCAGTTTTATAAGCCTGGTTGTAGGCTTCGAGTACGGAACCACTGACGGCCACGCCGCAAGGGTTAGCGTGTTTAACGATAACGCAGGCCGGTTCGTCGAACTCTTTCACACATTCCAGTGCCGCATCGGTATCCGCGATGTTGTTATAGGAGAGCGCTTTGCCCTGAACCTGGGTCGCGGTTGCCACGGATGCTTCTTTAATTTCTTCTTCTATATAGAAGGCGGCCTGCTGATGGCTGTTTTCGCCATAGCGCATATCCTGCTTCTTAATGAAGTTCAGGTTCAGCGTGCGTGGGAAGCGCCCGGCAGGATCTTTACTTTCGCCGTGATAGGCCGGGACCAGGCTACCGAAGTAGTTAGCGATCATGCCGTCGTAGGCCGCAGTGTGCTCGAAAGCTTTGATCGCCAGATCGAAGCGAGTTTCCAGCGTCAGGGATCCTTCGTTCGCGTCCAGCTCGGCAACGATCGCCTGGTAGTCGCTGCTCTTTACTACGATCGCCACATCTTTATGGTTCTTGGCTGCGGAGCGAACCATGGTTGGGCCGCCGATGTCGATGTTCTCAACCGCATCTTCTAAAGAGCAGCCTTCGCGGGCAACGGTCTGGGCAAACGGATAAAGGTTAACGACGACCATATCAATAGGAGAGATGGCGTGCTCCGCCATGATGGCATCGTCCTGACCGCGACGGCCAAGAATGCCGCCGTGAACTTTCGGGTGCAGCGTTTTGACGCGTCCGTCCATCATCTCCGGGAAACCGGTGTAGTCGGAGACTTCGGTTACCGGCAGGTTTGCTTCTGCCAGCAGGCGGGCGGTTCCGCCGGTGGACAGCAGCTCCACTCCACGTTGGGAGAGGGCCTGAGCGAATTCGACGATACCGGCTTTGTCAGAAACACTGAGCAGTGCGCGGCGTACAGGACGACGTTGTGACATGGTTTTATCCCTTGGCTTTGGTTCGCATATAGAAGAGCGTTAGCTGAATTTTAGTCTTCACCTTAGTTCTGGCGGTGCAGAAAAGGGAAATTAAGGAAAAGAAGAGACGAAAACTCAGCTAACGCCCCCATCGGGGGTGTCCATTTTATCGCGGTGCATTGTAGCGAAAACGTTTGCGTCACGCTCGCGAATTTTAAGTTCAAATCCGGATTGTGGATAAGTCTGTGTGCAAAAGGGTATAAGGCGGGGTTTTGCTGTGGAATGCAGCAGTCAGTCATTTTTCTGTCATTTTAGTGTTGCAGCGCCGGGAGAACTCCCTATAATGCGCCTCCATCGACACGGAACATGTGAACAACATCACAGAGTAACGGCGGCGATGAGAGTGAAAAATCCTGAAATTAAGGGTTGACTCTGAAAGAGGAAAGCGTATTATACGCCACCTCGAGTTAGCAAGCGAAAGCGACTGACTCAACGCTCTTTAACAATTTATCAGACAATCT